>DXDO01000115.1 GCA_019115425.1 Candidatus Agathobaculum merdigallinarum
CAAGACCTACCGCGCCAAGGGCCTTGCGTGGATGAAGGTCGCCGCGGACGGCTCGATGACCTCCTCCTTTGCCAAGTTCCTGACCGAGGAGGAGATCGCGGCCATCAAGGAGCGCGCGGACATGCACGAGAACGACGTGCTGTTCGTCGTTGCGGACGCTTCCGAGGAGACCGCGCTGGTATCGCTCGGCGCGCTGCGCTGCGAGTTGGCCAAGCGTCTCGGTCTGGCGAAGAAGGACGACTTCAAGCTGCTGTGGGTCACCGAGTTCCCGCAGTTTGAGTACAGCGAGGAGGAGGACCGTCTGGTCGCCAAGCACCATCCGTTCACCGCGCCGATGGACGAGGATATCCCGCTGCTGGATACCGATCCGGCCAAGGTGCGCGCCAAGGCGTATGATATCATCCTCAATGGCTGCGAGCTGGGCGGCGGTTCCATCCGTATCCACGATCCCGAGCTCCAGACCAAGATGTTTGAAGCGCTCGGTTTTACCGAGGAGCGCGCGAAGGAGCAGTTCGGTCACCTGATCACGGCGTTCTCCTACGGTGCGCCCCCGCATGGCGGCCTTGCCTACGGTCTGGACCGTCTGTGCATGCTGCTCGCGGGTCTGGACTCCATCCGCGACGTGATCGCCTTCCCCAAGGTGCAGAATGCGTCCGACCTGATGATGTCCTGCCCAGATGTGGTGGACGACAAGCAGCTGGACGACCTCTCCATTGCAGTCACCCGCGTGGAGAAGGACGGCGAAGCATAATTCCTGCCTTTGTGAAAAGCCGCTGCGTTTGGTTTCGCGGCGGCTTTTCTGCATTCACAGAAAGGGAGAAGGGTAAACGTGTGTCCGGAGTATAAAGAAGAGGAAAAGAACAAGAAAAATATCGGCTTGACGGCCGCGAATGTGATATTGACAGCCGGATTCTGCGCGCTGCTGTGGCCGCTGCTGCGTAAAGGCTCGCTCGCAGAGCTGACGCTGACCGCGAAACTGCTGGCGGCCGTCATCTTCGCGCCGCTGGTGCTGCGGCCGTGGCGCAAGGCCCCCGCGCCCGTTCTGTTGCTGCACGATATGCTGCTGCTTCTGTCTGCGGCGGCGGTCAGTCTGGTGCTGGTGGAATACATGGTCAAGGGCGGCACGGTGAACATGGAAAAGTCGTTTTGGCAGGGCTGGCTCTGCTATGCCGCGATCGATGCCGTCATCTACCTGATCTCCGGCCGCGCGCGGCTGAGCGTGTGCATCGGCGTCGGCATTGCCATGGTGCATGGCCTGATCGACCATTATGTGATGCTGTTTCGCGGCACGCCGGTCATGCTGAGCGACGTTTTCTCCATCGGCACCGCGGCCAATGTTGCGCAGGGCTATTCCGCGCCGGTCGAGTGGTCCGTACTGTGGGGGACGGCTGCGGCGGTGCTGTACTGCGTGTGCGTCTGCCTGATGCGCCGCACATGGAAACCGAAACGGCTACTGACCCTGCCGGTCGCGGCGGTGCTGGGGGTGGGGGTGTTCGCAGGCTTGCAGATCACCGGAACCGGCATCGGCTTCTGGCAGTCCAGCCGGTCGTACAGCGAGATCTTTTACTTCCTGCGCTGTGCGGGCAACTCCATTGTGCGCAAGCCCGCAGATTACAGCGAGGAAAGGCTGCGTCAGATCGAGTCCGCCTATCCGGGGGAGAAAGGGACGCAGACGCCCAATCTGATCGTTATTATGAACGAATCTTTTTCCGACCTGCATGCGGCAGGCGATTTCGAGACCAACGAGGATTATATGCCCTATGTGCATGCGCTCATGCAGGGAAAGGAAAATACGATCAGCGGCGAGCTGCTGGTATCCACCTTCGGCGGCGGCACGGCGAACACGGAGTTTGAGTTCCTGACGGGCGACACCATGGGCTTTCTGCCGTTCGGCTGCTCGCCGTATCAAATGTACATCAAACAGCAAACCCCGAATCTGGTCTCCGGACTGGAAGCGCAGGGATATCAGACCGTGTCCCTGCATCCTTATCTGGCCTCCTCATGGAACCGCGAAAAGGTATATGAGCGGTTTGACTTTGACGAACAGCTTTATGAAGAGGATTTTGCAGCCGATGCCGAGCATGTGCGTTACCGCATCAGCGACAGCGAAAGCTACCGCAAAATATACGAGCTGTATGAAAGCAAGCAGCCCCCCGGGCAGCCGCTGTTTGTGTTCAACGTAACCATGCAGAACCATGGCGGCTATGCCCCAGGCAATGACCCGAACTTTGAGCAGCGCATCCGCCTCACCGGCGAGTATGAGGGAAAATATCCGGAGGTGGATAAATACCTGTCCCTTGTCAAGTACAGCGATGAGGCGGTTGAGGAGCTGATCGACTATTTTTCCGCTGTAGACGAGCCGACCGCAATCATCTTCTTCGGCGACCATCAGCCAAAGGTGCCGGAAGCGTTTTACAACGACCTGTTCGGCAGCGCCGATGGAACGCGGACGAATGAGCAGGAACAGTCGCGGCTGGTCACACCGTTCTTTATCTGGGCAAATTATGATATAGAGGAAGCGGAGCATGTGCAGCTCAGCGCCAACTATCTGTCCGCATACGCGCTGGATGCCCTTGGCTGTTCGACCTCTGGCTTTGACCAGCTGCGTCTGGCGGCATATGAGCAGATTCCACGGATCAACAGCTACGGCTGCTATACCGCGGAGGGGGAATGGGCTGACGCGGAGACGGCTGCGGACTGCGCGGCGCTGGCAGACTACCGCACAATGCAGTACGCACAGCTGTTTGACAGCAAAGGACGAAACAACGAGTGGTTTGCCCCTTGAATGATACTGATCGCGCAAAAATGCTGCGGTCACCTCGGGAAGATGACAAACCCCATGCGCTTTCTGCGTGGTAGTAAAGAAAAGCCGGTCGGGAAACGGTTGTTTCCCGACCGGCTTTTGATCGATGCGCAGGGCAGAACGCCGTCTACTCCACGGTATGCTATACGGAATTTTTTCAGCTTTGCTGCCGGAGCTTATAGTGCATCAGCTTACCGGTCGCCGTGTGCGGCAGTTCAGAAACCAGATGGTATACGCGCGGCCACTTATAGGAGGACAGCATGGGGTGGTGCGTGCAGTAGCTTTTCAGCTCATCCACGGTCAGGCTGTCATCCGAAGGGATGACATAGGCCGCCACGACTTCGCCGCGCAGCGCATCCGGCACGCCGATGACCGCGCTCTCCGCGACCTTGGGGTGCTCGTTGAGCACCGCCTCGATCTGGGTCGGGTAGATGTTTTCGCCCGCGGAGACGATCATATCGTCCTTGCGGCCCGAGACCGTGACGAATTCGTTTTCGTCCCAGGTGCCCACGTCGCCCGTGTACAGCCAGCCCTTATAGAATTTAGCTTTGGTCATTTCCTCGTTGTTATAGTAGCAGAACGCGCTCTTTGCAGGCGAGGAGATGATGATTTCGCCCAGGGTCTCGCCGTCGCGGGGGACGGTCTCGTCCGGCTCGGCGTGTGTGCCGTCCTCGCGGAGGGCGACCAGACGCACGTCGTCGTCCGTACACGAGCGGCCGGCAGAGCCGGCCATCTCCGGCAGGTCGAACGGGCGAAGGAAGGTGTTCCAGAAGGTTTCGGTCGTGCCGTAGCCGTTGAAAATATTGGGTGTCAGCAGCTGCATATATTTCTCGCATGCAGCCTTTTCAAACGGCGCGCCCATGGTGACGATGCCGCGCAGCGCGGACAGGTCGGCATGGGTGCGCTCCTGTGTGCGCGCAAGCATGGCGATGATGGTCGGCACGCCGATCAGGAAGGAAATCTGGTACTTCTCCGCGTATTCCAGCGCGCGCTTTGGGGAAAAATCGCGCAGAATGACCACCTCGCCGCCTGCGTACAGCGTTGGGCAGGGGCCGCCGGAGTGGATGCCGCCGCGGTGGAACCACGGGGTCATGTTCATGGTGCGGTCGAGCGGCCCGAGCGGGAAGTGCATCATCACGTCGTGCGCGGAAAGCACCTCGTTGACGTTGTTGATCGGCACACCCTTGGGGCGGTTGGTCGTGCCCGAGGTGTAAAGCCGGGTGGTCTCGTCGTAGATGTGCGGGTCAAAGTCGATCGGCGGGTCGATCTCGGGCTGTGCGGAGACGTAGTCCTGATACAGCCGGTGTCCGGCAGGCGCCTGAGCGCCGCCCTTGTAATCGACCATGACAACGGTCTGCGGTTTGTGCTCGCAAAGATCGAGCGCGCCGCCGGACAGTGCGCCGAACTCCGCATCATAGAAAAACGCCTTGGGGCGGCTGTCGTCAATCACGAGCGCGATCTCGCCCGCGCCCTGCCGGTAGTTGACCGGACAGGCGATCGCGCCGATCTTATGCGCCGCCAGATAGCAGAATACAAACTCGGGCGAGTTGAGCAGGGCGAACATCACGACATCGTTTTTCCCTACGCCGTCCGCGCGCAGCGCGTGCGCCAGACGGTTGGCCTCTGCGTTCAGTTCGCGGTAGGTCCAGCGCCGGCCGGACAGGGGATCATGCAGCGCGGGGCGCGTGCCGAAGCGCGATACGTTGCGGAGAAAACCGTTGAGGTAGGTGAAACGCGTTTCAAACGTATCGCGGAACATGGAGACATCATAGGTATACTGGTGTTGCAAAAGGGTCGCCTCATTTCTGGTAACGGGAAAGGATAATGCTCGAGTTTTGGCCGCCAAAGCCCAGCGAATTGCTCATCGCGGCGGAAATATCCGCCTTTCGGGCGGTATTCGGTACATAGTCAAGATCACAGTCCAGATCGGGGGTATCGAGATGCAGGGTGGGCGGCAGGATGCCGTCCTGAATCGCCTTGATGCAGGCGATCGCCTCGGTCAGGCCGCCCGCGCCCATGAGATGGCCGGTCGCGGACTTGGTCGAGGAGACCGGCGGCGCGGATTCCCGCCCGCCGAACACGGCCTTGACCGCGAGAGTCTCCGCTTTGTCGCCGAGCGGGGTCGAGGTGCCGTGCGCGTTGATGTAGCCGATGTCGGACGGCTGCATGCCCGCCCGAGCCAGCGCGCGCTGCATGCAGGCTGCGGCACCTGCGCCGTCAGGGCAGGGCGCGGTGACATGGTGTGCGTCCGATGTATTCGCATAGCCTGCGAGCACGGCGTGGATCTTCGCGCCGCGCGCGAGCGCGTGTGCCTCGGTTTCGATCAGCAGCGCGCCGCCGCCCTCGCCGATAACGAAGCCGTCGCGGTCCAGATCGAACGGGCGGCAGGCTTGCTCGGGAGCGTCATTGCGGCGGGACAGCGCCTTAGCCTGCGACAGGCCGGAGACTACGATCGGGCACAGGATGCTTTCGCCGCCGACCGCGAGCACCGCATCCGCTTCGCCGCTCTTGAGCAGCATGGCGGCGGTCATCATCGCGTCACCGCCCGCCGAGCAGGCGGTGCCAACCGTCAGGCTCGGGCCGTGGATGCCGTGCGCAATGGCGATCTGCGCCGCGGCGATGTTGCCGATGGCCATGGGCACAAAGCGCGGGCCGACGCGATGGCCCGCGTCAAACGAGGCCTGGGTCCGCGCGACCGTGGTCACGCCGCCCATCGCCGTGCCCATCACGATGCCGATGCGCTCGGATTCGGCTTCGACCGCGAGACCGCTGTCCGTCAGTGCTTCCTGCGCGGCAACGAAGGCGAACTGCATGAACGGGTCCATCGTACGCGCGAGTGTTTTAGGCATGAAATTAACAGGATCAAAGCCTTTCAGCTCCGCGGCGATTCGTACCGGCAGATCGGAAGCGTCAAAGCGTGTGATCGGGCCGATGCCGCATTGTCCGCGGGTCAGCGCGCTCCAATATGCGGCCACACCGATGCCGACCGGCGTGACCGCCCCCATGCCTGTAATGACCAAAGTTTGCTCTTTCATGCTGGTTCCCCGTTTGCTTCAAAATTTTTACGGCCATCCGTCCCGCAAATCGGAAGGCGGAAAACGGATGGCGATTGTCCCCCATTATACCACGGCTTGCGCGGAAAGGAAAGGATAAAAACTGACTAAAATATTGCTGTTCCCGCAGCGGATCATGCGCTGCCGGCATAAATGCTCCGATCTGAGTATATCATGGCTCGAGCCGGAAATTTGTCCGAATCACGCGCTTCATGCGGCGGACGGGATATGCTGAAATCAGAATAAAACAATTTTCCTACTTATTATATCAGAAAAGTTTGAAAATTAAAAGGTTATATGCCCATGAAGTGAGCAGAAAATGTGCAAAAAATCAGCCTCCCTTTGGAAAGGGAGGCTGAAACGGGCGGATCAGTTTTTTTCAGCGGGAGCTTTGGTTTCAGCGGCGGTGGGCTTTGCCGCGTCCTGTGCGGGAAGCTTGGGCGCCCATGTTTTTTCCGGCGGCCGGATGTCGATCGCCGGATTGAACGCGTAGTAGTTCTTCGCATCCAGATTGTCCTGCACGACGCGCAGCGCGTCGCCGAAGCGCTGGAAGTGTACGATTTCTCTTGCGCGCAGGAATTTGATCGGCTCACGTACGTCCGGATTGTCGATCAGGCGCAGCAGGTTGTCGTAGGTCGTGCGGGCTTTCTGCTCGGCTGCCATATCTTCAAACAAATCGGTGATCGGGTCGCCCTTGGACTGGAACGTCATCGCGCTCCACGGTGTGCCGGAGGCGAACTGCGGGTAAATGCCCGTGGTGTGATCGACAAAGTAGGTATCAAAGCCGCCCTCCTTGATCTGCTCGGGGGTCAGGTTGCGGGTAAGCTGATAGACGATCGCGGAGATCATCTCCATGTGTGCGAGTTCCTCCGTGCCGATATCGGTCAGGATCGCTTTGCACTCCTTATACGGCATCGCGTAGCGCTGGTTGAGGTAGCGCATGGAGGCACCGAGTTCGCCGTCCGGCCCGCCGAGCTGCGTGATAACGATTTTCGCGGTCTGCGGATCGGGGTTCTTGATTTTGACAGGGAACTGTAAACGCTTATCGTATGACCACATCAGTTATCCTCTCCTTCCCACGGCCACGGGTCGTCGATCCAGCGCCAGTTGCCCACGCGGGTATCCACCTCGCGGGCGGTCAGCGGGCCGAACGCATCCTCGTATTCCGCAGCTGCTTTGTCAAAGGCGGTGCGCATCTGGCTGTAATAGGCAAGGGCGGCGGTGTTCTTGGGATGCCCGTCGAGGTATTGGATCACATCGACGAGCGCAAAATCATACATGCGCACCCGCCCCAGCAGTTTTTCTTTTTCGGTCATCGCGGCACGGCCTCCTCTCCGAGGAAGGGCTTGTCGAGCGCGGGAAAAATGGTGCCGCGGCTGAAGGCCAGCGCCGGCTCATACGGTGTATCAAAGCTCTGCGCAGGCACAAATGCCATGGCAAGAGAAAGCAGACGGGGATCAATGCTGTCCGCTGGCAGCGCCTGATCCGCCTGATTATTCGGCATATTCATATGCGGTTGCTCCTTGTTTCAAACGGTTTGAGGCCTCGCCTCACCCTCAGTGTATGCAGCAGGAAAAAAGACGGTGAAACGCTGCGCAAACTGTGTTATACTATAAACATAGAAGGAGGCATAAAAATGGAGCTTTCTGAAATCAGGGAACAGGCTGCAAAAGCGGCGGAACAGGTCTGCGGCGCGGCGAAGCTGCGCGCAGGCGATCTGTTTGTGGTCGGCTGCTCGTCCAGCGAGATACAGGGCGAGAAGATCGGCTCGCACTCGTCTGTCGAGGTCGCGGAGGCGGTGTTTGACGGCATTTACAGTGTGCTGCGCGAGCGGGATATCTATCTTGCCGCCCAGTGCTGCGAGCACCTGAACCGTGCGCTGGTGGTTGAGCGCGCTGCGTGCGAGCGCTTTATGCTGGAGGAGGTCAACGTCGTGCCGCAGCCCAAGGCAGGCGGCTCGTTCGCGACGACGGCTTACAAGCGCTTTGCCGATCCGGTCGCGGTGGACAGCTTAAAGCAGTCCGCATCCGCGGGCATGGATATCGGAGGTACGCTGATCGGCATGCACATCAAGCCGGTCGTGGTGCCGCTGCGCATCGAGATCAAGCGCATCGGCGAGACTGTCCTGCTTTGTGCGCGCCGCCGTCCTAAGTTCGTGGGCGGCAGCCGCGCGGTATACAACGAAAAACTTTTGTGAGGGATTTATGGGACTGAAAGCAGTATTTTTTGATCTGGATGACACGCTTTACGGCAGCTTCCAGGCGTGCGACGCATATGCGTACGAGCGTCTGGCGGCCTGGGCGGAGGAGGAACTCGGCGTTTCCGGCGACGCGTTTGTGGAAGCCTACCGCGTCAACCGCCACCGGCTCGGCCGGCAGCAGCCGGGTATGCCGCCCGTGCACGACCGCGTCCTGTTCGCACAGGGCGCGCTCGAGCGCATGGGGCTGAACGCCATCCGCTATGCGCGCAAAGCGCACCGTGTTTACTGGGACGCGGTGCTGGACAAGATGGAGATTCGCCCGGGCGTGACCGCCCTGCTGGACGATTTGAAACAGGCGGGCGTCAAGACTGCGGTCTGCACGGATATGCTGGCGGACATCCAGATGGAAAAGCTGGAATACCTCGGCCTTGCCGACCGGATCACCTATCTGGTCTCGAGCGAGGAGGCGGGGATGGACAAGCCCGGCGCGCCGATCTTCTGGCTGGCGCTGCAAAAATGCGGCTGCCTGCCGGACGAGGCCGTCATGGTGGGCGACAACTTCCGGCACGACGTGCAGGGCGCGACCGACGTCGGCATCGGGGGCGTGTGGCTCAACTGGACGCACCTGCCGCGGCCAGAGGATGACCGTGCGTACATGGAAGTACACAGCTTCGAGCAGGCGGCGGACTACATCCGCACCCTGCTGTAAACAGAAATCAGGACAGGAAGGGATAACCGATGGAACATTTTGATTATAAGCCGCGCGGGGTCTGCCCGATGAAGATTTCATTCGATTTGGAAGGGGATACGGTGCACAACGTGTCCTTCCTCGGCGGCTGCAACGGCAATCTGCAGGCCATCAGCCGTGTGGTCGAGGGCATGACCGTCGAGCAGATTGAGGGCTACTTCAAGGGCATCTCGTGCAGCGGCAAGGGCACTAGCTGCTCGGATCAGCTTGCTGCGGCCGTGCGCGCAGCATACGAGCGCACGGAAAAATAACGCGTGCAGACAGACAAAGTCCCTGCGCCGAAGCGCTTATCAAACAGAATTTTGCGGTTTTCCGCAAAATTCATAAAAAGTCAGGACAGGTGCCTGACTTTTTATGCTTTGAGAGCAAAAAAGTTTCGCGTAGAGGAACTTTTTTGCGAAAAATTCGATCGAAAGCGTGGTTTCGATCGAGAGGTTGTCAAAAAACAAAGTTTTTCGACAACCTTAAAGGACGATGCTGTTGCATCGTCCTTTTTGCTGTATTCTGTTGCAGGATCACTCCATAATGTGAACCGTCGGCGCTTCCGCGTTGGCCTGTTCAATGCACACCGCGAGACGGTAGTTGCGGTCCGCCGAAAAATCCGGCAGGAACAGGGAATATGCGCCGCTGACCTCGTTGCAGTCCAGCCGCGGCGGCGTCCGCCGGATATCGATCTGGAAGCTGCGCAGCGGCAGATCCAGTCCCCGTCCGGTGGATTTGACAAAACTCTCCTTGAGTGTCCACAGTTTATAAAACGCATCATCCCGCGCGGAGGGGAGAAGCGAGTTGAGATACCGCACCTCTTCCTTGTGGAAGAAACGGGAGGCAACATCGCGCCGCCCGGGGTCGCACCGCTCGATATCTACGCCGACCGGCCGGTCGCTGACCGCGCACGCCGCCCAGTTTGCCGAGTGGGACAGGCTGAAGTGTACGTTCGGCTCGCTTACCAGATAGGGCTTTCCGCCGTCGGCAATGGAAATGGCAAGCGGATGCACCACCCAGGGAAAGTGCTGAGCGACCGCGTATTCCAGCAGGAGCGAGGCCGCGAAGCCCTGCGCGCGCGCCGTACCGTGGCGGCGGTCGATCTGCTCCATCCGGCCGCGCGACAGCCGCGCGCGCGAAGCGCCGTCGTCCGGATTGACGGCGGACACCGGAATGGCATATACAACGGTCAAAAAAATTCCCCCTAAAAAGTGCTGCTTGGATCGGATGATTGTAGCTGAAAGAACGGTTGTTAAAGATTGTGTGATGCCGCCGCAGCAATGCTGAAAGGCCCGATCGCGCAGCGCGGGCCGCCGGCAAATATTGCCGCAGAAACGGCGTAGCACAGATGTCTTGAAAGTATTATATCACAGTTGGGCCGGTGTTGACAATTCTCTTTGCGCACCGGATGTGAAAAATCGTTTAAGGGATGGTTTAGGATTTGACTGCCTTGGAAGCCGGTTTTGCGCCCGCATTGCACACCGCCCCGTGCGGGCAGGCGCGCTTGCAATCTCCGCAGCGAATACATTCCGGGCTGTTGGGCGTGCGGTAGACGGCGATATCCAGCTTGCATGCCTTTTGGCACGCGCCGCATTTCGTACACTTCTCCTCGTCGATGCGGAAGCGGTACAGCGCGACCGGATTGAACAGCCCGTAGATCGCACCGAGCGGGCACAGATAGCGGCAGAACGGCCGGTAGACGACAATGCTCAGCAGTACCAGCACGATAAGGATGGCAGCCTTCCAGGTGAACAGCCAGCCCAGCGCTGCGCGCAGCGGCGGATTCGCGGCGATCAGCGGGATGCCAGCAAAAAGCGTGCCGGATGGGCAGATGTATTTGCAGAACCACGGCTGTCCCTGCCCGACAATGTCCAGCACGGTCAGCGGCAGGATGATGACGAAGCCGAGCAATATGGCATATTTTAAGTATTTCAGCCAGCGGTCGCCGGGCAGGCGGCGCAGCTTTTTGACAAATGGGATCTTGTGCAGCAGATCCTGCACCAGCCCGAACGGGCACAGCCAGCCGCAGACCAGCCTGCCGAACAGCGCGCCGAACAGCAGCAGGAAGCCGACGACATAAAAGCTGAACTTGTGCGCGCGGCTGGTGATGACGGCTTGCAGCGAGCCGATGGGGCATGACCCGAGCGCCCCGGGACAGGAATAGCAGTTCAGCCCGGGCACGCACACGAATTTGCCCGCGCCTTTATAGATATTGCCCCGCGCAAAGCCGGCGGCATAGCCGTTGGTCAACGCAGTAAAGGCAAGCTGCACGAGCGTCCGTATATGATTTTTCAGTTTACCCAAGGCCGATACACTCCATACAAATATTGACCGCTTTGCGGAATACGGTTTCGGTCTCCCCGCGCCATATGCCCAGCGCAAGGCACAGCGCTGCCGCTGCCAGCAGCGTGACCGCGGCGCGGTTGCGGCGCAGAAAACTCACCCCTGCACCTCCGCCAGCATGCTGTCGATGATGGTGATCCAATCTTCCTTGCTATGCGCCTGGACGATGGCGTCGCCTACCTGTACGCCCTCGCTGTCCACAAAGAAGGTGGTGGGCACGGCGTAGATCTGGGAAAGAACGCCGTACAGATCCTCCGAGGGGAGCAGGTGGGTGTAATTGGCGCCGGTCTCAGCGACGATGTCCTTCGCGGTCTCGACCTGGCTGTCGCTGATCGCGCCGTCCGAATCCATAGCGTCGGATACCAGGCCGATGATCTGCACGCCCTGATCCGCGTATTCTGCCGCGAGCTCGCCCAGATCGGGCATTTCATTGATGCACGGGCCGCAGAAGGTTGCCCAGACATTGACCATGGTCAGGTCATAGTCCGCGAGGATGGACTGGTCAACCGTATTTCCCTCCAGATCGGTGGCGGAGAAGGCGCTTAAAACGCCGGTCTGACCGGTGCTCTCCTGACTACTGTCGGTGTGGGGCGCGCTCTCCTGCATGGATGCAGTACTGTTCGCAGACGGCGAACAGGCGCCCAGTGTGAGCAGGCACGCGAGCGCCGCGCTGCAAAATAAAAAACGGGTTGGCCTCATGGGAAATCCTCCTGAAAAGTGTTTTTCGGATGTTAAAGATAGACCGGAAGCACAGCGCCGCGAAATAAATTACTCCATGGCGGCGACAAACCGTGTCTGACAAGATTGTACAACTGAATGGGCCGGTAATCAAGGGGGAAATGAAAGAAGGGGTATTTTGTGGCTCCGGCGGGCATAGAGAGACGACATGGGATGGGCGTCCGCCCTTTGCCGCGGCGGACGGCCGGTTCCGGAAATGTATTTGTTTATCTTTATTTTATAAATCCTCTTGCTTTTTGTGTTATGATAGAGACAGGGAAGGCGGGTGAGAGCGGTGACGGTTCGCAGACGGCTTTTGATGCAGGCCCCCGTGTGTGTCCAGTCGGGAAAGGCTGTATGAGCGCCATGGGCGATAATGCGACCGCCGCCGTACATATCAACCGTTTGCGCGAGAAGATCGAAAGGGACCCGTCCGCTCCACGGTATATCCAGACTGTGTGGGGCGCGGGCTATCGGTTGAGGGGGTAATTCATTATGTGGCTGGCATTTGCCGCAGGTTCGGCATTTTTCGCGGGTGTGACATCCATTCTGGCAAAGTGCGGCATCCGCAGGACGGACTCCAACCTTGCCACGGCCATCCGCACCATTGTGGTGCTGGTTTTTGCGTGGGTCATGGTATTTGTGGTCGGCTCTCAGGGGCAGATCACGCAGATCTCCGGCCGCAGCCTGCTGTTTCTTGTGCTGTCCGGGCTGGCGACGGGGGCGTCCTGGCTGTGCTATTTCAAAGCGCTGCAGATCGGCGATGTGAACAAGGTCGTATCGGTCGATAAATCGAGCAGCGTGCTCACCATTCTGCTCGCGCTCCTTTTGCTGCACGAGGAAATCTCGGTCTGCAAGGGCATCGGCATCATCGGCATCGGGTTCGGCACATGGCTGATGATCCAGCCGCGGGACGGAGAGCCGCTCGAGCGCAAAAGCGGCAAGGGTTGGTTCGTATACGCGGCGCTCTCCGCGCTGTTCGCCAGCCTGACCGCGATTCTGGGGAAAATCGGCATAGAGGCAGTGGAATCCAATCTGGGCACCGCAATCCGCACCGGCGTAGTGCTCGTGATGGCATGGGTGGTGGTGTTTGTCACCCGCAAGCCGGATCAGCCGCTTACTGTGCCGCGCGGCGAACTGGGATTAATCTGCCTGTCCGGACTTGCGACAGGGGCGTCCTGGCTGTGTTACTACCGCGCGCTGCAGCTCGGTCCGGCGAGCCTTGTCGCGCCGGTGGATAAGCTGAGCATTCTGGTGACCATTCTGTTCTCCCGCATCGTGCTTCACGAGCGGCTGACGCGCCGCGCCTTTCTGGGGCTGGTGCTGCTTACCGTGGGGACACTGCTATTGCTGTTTTGAAGCGGAAGGGGGATGGCGCGCAATCTGCGCTTCTAAAGGCGCAGGATCTGCCGTGCGGACTGACTCAATGCTCAGGGAAGTCTGCAAAAGCCTTCGATCGGGTGAATGACAACGCGCGGGAGCAGTTCATCGACCGTACTGCGCTCTGCGGCCTGTGAGCCGTTGCACATGACGTTGGCTGCGCTCGCAGCGACGGCCAGACGGATGGCAGCCGTATCCTCCATGCCCAGCTCGGCGGCGTAGGCAAGCGCGGCGACCATGCTGTCGCCCGCGCCGACCGTGCTGCCGACCGGCACCTTGAGGCCCTCGGCGTAGTATGCAGCGTCGCGGCTGACAAACAGCGCACCCTCTCCGCCCATGGAAACGACCACGCGCGCCACGCCGTTTTCGGTAATTTCGCGCGCCGCGGCGAGCCGGTCACCCGTATTTTCGAGCGTTCGTCCAGCCAGTCGGGCAAGCTCGTGGTGATTGGGCTTGATCAGGTCAGGCTTTGCGGCAAGACCGTGCGCAAGCGGCGCGCCGTCTGCGTCCAGAAATACGTGCGCCCCTGCTTGGCGGCAGGCGGCGGTCCAGATACCATAGGTATCCGCAGCGGCACCCGCAGGCAGGCTGCCGGACAGTACCACGATGTCGCCGGGGCGGATGGAATGCACCACGGCGGCGAGCATACCATCCAGCGTATCCTGATTGACTGCGAGCCCGGGTTCGTTCAGGTCGGTGGTGGTGCGCTGGGATGGGTCGATGATTTTGAGATTCGTGCGGGTCTCGCCATCGACAAAGGTGAAACGGCAGGCGATGCCGAGCGCGTCCATTGCGTCCGCGATACGGCGGCCGACCGTGCTCCCGAGCACCCCGAACGCCGTGCTTCTGCCGCCCAGCTTGGCGATCACCTTGGAAACATTCAGGCCTTTTCCGCCGGGGGCGGTGCGCACTGCTGTGATGCGGTTGACCGCATCGAGAGAGAAGTTCGGTATTTCGATCGTTTTGTCCAGTGCGGGATTGAGCGTTACAGTGATAATCACATCATTACCTCCTGTGGGTGCGGCATATTATGTTTTCGCTGGGATTGAAAAGCGAAAGCCTACTCTTATCATAACAGCAATCCGCTTTTTTTGAAACGGTTGAGACAGAAAAATGCAAAAGCCCTGCGCGTCCCAAACCGGCGCGCAGGGCTTTCGCTGTATTAAGATAGGAAAGGTATCAAATGATAAGCGGACAGTGGCTGCCGTTTTGCTTCACTTGTCTTAGCGCTGGATACGTCCGGAGCCGTCGCCGCCGGCGAGCTTTTCCACCTCGGAGACAGTGACCATGTTGTAGTCACCCTCGATGGTGTGCTTGAGCGCGGAAGCCGCTACCGCGAACTCAACCGCCTCCTGCGTGCTCTTGCCGTTCAGCAGCGCATAGATCAGACCGCCGCCGAAGGAGTCGCCGCCGCCGACACGGTCGATGATACGCAGCTCGTACTTCTTGGAGAAGCAGTATTCGCCGGTCTTGGCGTCGAACAGCATCGCGCTCCAGCCGTTGTCAGACGCGGAGTGGGACTCGCGCAGGGTGATGGCAACCTTTTCAAATCCGAACTTGTCAGCCAGCTGCTTGGCAACCGACTTATAGCCCTCGTGGTTGATCTCGCCTGCGTAGATATCGGTCGCCTCAGCCTCGATGCCGAATACGTCCTTGGCGTCCTCCTCGTTGGAGATGCACACGTCAACATACTGGCACAGGTCGGTCATGGCCTCGCGCGCCTGCTCGCGGGTCCACAGCTTGCCGCGGTAGTTCAGGTCGCAGGAGATCTTGACGCCGTGCGCCTTGGCCGCCTGGCAGGCCTCGCGGCAGATATCGACCACATTCGGGCCGAGCGCCGGGGTGATGCCGGTGAAGTGGAACCAGTCCACGCCCTCGAAGATCTTGTTCCAGTC
>DXDO01000116.1 GCA_019115425.1 Candidatus Agathobaculum merdigallinarum
CAGCTTATAGCGGCGCTCCATCTCGCCGACCGCCCAGTTGAGCGCGCCCGCCGCCTTTTTCGGGTCGGTAACGACCGGGATGAGCAGATGCGGAATGCCGTTGTAGTTGCCCAGCTCGACCATTTTAGGGTCCACCATGATCAGGCGCACCTCTTCGGGCGTGGATTTATACAAAATGGAGATCAGCATGGAGTTGATGCACACGGATTTGCCCGAGCCGGTCGTACCGGCGATCAGCATATGCGGCATCTTGGCAATGTCGCCAATGACCGGCTTGCCGGTGATATCCTTGCCCACGGCAAAGGACAGGCGGCTGCGCGCGTTGGTGAACGCCGGAGACGCGATACACTCGCGGATGTACACCGTGTTGACCGTCTTGTTCGGCACCTCGATACCGACCGCGATCTTGTCCGGAATGGGCGCGATGCGCACGTTCGCCGCACCGAGCGACAGCGCGATATCGTCCGAAAGCGCGGTGATGCGCGAAATCTTGATGCCGCGCGGGATGGACAGTTCAAACCGCGTGACCGACGGGCCGCGCACGATGCCGATGATCTGCGCCTCGATGTTGAAGGATTGCAGGGTATCAATCAGACATTCGGAGTTTTCCCGCAGCTCTGCTTCCGCGCCCGCGACCGAGGTGCGCTTGCCCTGGGCCAGCAGCTCGATCGGCGGATAATCATAGACCGGCATGGGCGCTTTCTGGTTTTCATCCATCTCATCGTTCAGCGCGGCCTGCTCGTCCGCGCTGATCTTTTCCGTCTTTTGGGGTTTGCTTTCCGCAGGCGCGGCGGGCGCTTCTTCCTCCTGCTTGTTCTCCACCAGATCGAGGATGCTCACCTGCTCGCCCGTGGTCTCTTCGTTGAGCGAACGCAGGTATTCATCCGGCGCTATCGGTTTGCCGCCGGTCCGGCGGCGCGGCGGCGCGTCCGGATCCGCCCCCGGCTTATCCTCGCCCGGCGGCTCGCTGTCCAGCGGGATATCGATATCCGTCTTGCGGCGCGCGGCGCGGCGCTCCTCACGCTTTTGCGCATGCACAGCCGCAACCTCATGGACGTTGGGCAGCTTGGGCGGCGCTTCGTAGCGCTCACGCTCCTCCTCATCCTCGTATTCATATTCCGGCGGGCGGAACATCTCAACCAGCGCCTGCGGCGTGATGCGACACGCGCCGAGCAGCGCCGCGATCGCCAGAATCAGCAGCACCAGCAGCGCGCCGACCGAGGAGAGCGCCCACTCCAGCACGATGTACAGCCCGCCGGACAGCAGTCCGCCGGAATCACCCTCCATGCCGGTCCGGAGCAGTCCGGTCAGCGTCCGCATGGAGAAATCATATTCGTTGGCGCAGGTGAACGCATGGATGATACTGCCGATCAGCACGGGCATCATCGCGATACACGCGCCGCGCAGGCGCACCGGCCCTTTCTCCCGCGCAAACAGCAGCCCCGCCAGCGCGAGCAGCGCAAACGGCAGCACATAGCTTCCCAGACCGATCAGCGCGCCGATGCCGCGGTGTAGCCATACCAGCACAACGCCGTCGATCGGCAGCATCGCCAGCAGGAACAGCAGCCCCAGCACCGCCCAGACCGCGCCCCATGCGGCGCGGGACAGAACAGGCTCCGGCTCGGGCGCGCGCCGCGCAGACTGCTTGCCGCGCTGCGCGGACCTTGCTGTTTTTTTGGTGGTGGATTTTCTTGCAGCCAATGTGTTTAACCTCGCTTTTGTCCTCTTTTCCGTATGGCGGAGAAATCCCCGCCGCATACGGCGCATTGTTGTCATCCTCGGCCCTTTCGGGCAAAAGCCACAAAAAGCCAGGACCTAACGCCTGACTTTTCATGATTTCCGCTTATACCATCGCAATCAGGCTGGCAACGACCGCGATCGTGCCGACCAATGTGCAGTATACCACGAACGGACGGAAGTTGCCGCGATTCGTGATGAGCTTGACCAGACGAATCGCCGCAAGGCCGGACACCATCGCCACCAGAATGCCCACGATGTAGCAGGCGATTGAAGCGTCGCCCATGAGGGAGGGGTCCTGAATCACATCGACCAGCTCAAGGATATTCGCGCCCAACACGACCGGCAGCGACATGATAAACGCAAACCGCACCGCAAACTCACGCGAAAAGCCGCGGAACAGGCCGGTGCAGATCGTAGTGCCGGAGCGGGACAGGCCGGGCAGCACCGCAAACATCTGGCCGATACCGACGATCAGCGCATCCAGCCAGCTTGCGTTTTGCTCGGTCTTATGCTTCTTCGGGGCCTTTTCCGACAAAAACAGCAGCGCTGCCGTGATGAGCAGCATCAGGCCGACCAGCAGCGGCGAGGAAAACGCCGCTTCCAGCTTGCTCTCGAACGGAAGGATAATGAACATCGGGATCAGTGTGATCAGCAGCATCACAATAAAGCGGCGGTAGGGATGACCGTTGATCTTGAAACCGTCTCTGATCCAGCCGAAAAATTCGACGAACAGCTCCTTGATGTCCTTCCAGAACGCCACTATAACGCTGAGCAGCGTACCGAAGTGCAGCAGAACGTTGAACAGCATGTAATTGGTCTCAACCCCGCTGCCAAACAGCGCCTGCACCAGCACAAGATGTCCGGATGAGGATACCGGCAGAAATTCGGTCAATCCCTGCACCAGTCCCTGTAAGGCGGCAAACCATATACTCATTTTATGTGTCTCCTCCTGATGGATTCAGTTTACATATCGATTTATTATAGCATATTTATCCGATAAATACCACTATTTTTGCCGGAAAGGCTGTCTCCCGCCGAAAAAATTATTCGCTTCCCGCAAGGATACGGTCGATCGCCGCCGCGACGCCGTCTTGGGCGTTGGTCAGGGTCTCCCAGGAGCAGATGGCCTTTACCTCATCGGTCGCATTGCCCATAGCGATCGGCAGCGCGACCGCCCGCAGCATCTCAAGGTCGTTTTCACTGTCCCCGATCGCTGCTGCGCGGGACAGGTCGGTGCCCAGCTCGCGGCACAGCATACCAAGCGCCGTCCCCTTATCTGCACTGGGGGTGACGACCTCGATATTGTCCGCCGCCGAACTCATGACACGCACGCCCGGGATCTTCTCGATCTGGCCGCGGATCATACCGAGCATGACCGCGTCCTGCGTACGCGCAAAGATCTTATCCACCGACAGATGGTTTTCCGCAATATATTCCGCAACCGAGGGCACCACCTGCTTGACCGCGAGATAGCCCTCGTTGGACTTGTATCTGCCAAACTCCATATCGTCATAGGGCGTGATCAGCAGCGTTTCCCCCGCATAGACCATTGCAGTGATGCCGATGCGCTCCACGGCCGCAGCTACACGCACCGCCGGCTCCCACGGCATGGACATACGCATGATGCATCGCCCGCTTGACACGCTGGACAGCGACGCGCCGCCCGCCGTGACCATCAAATCGTTTGCGTCGAGCGCAATGGCGAAATCGCGCGCCTCCCCGCAGATGCGTCCGGTGGAGATCACGACATGCAGCCCCGCTTCGCGCGCCCGCCGAACCGCCTCCCGCGTAGCGGCGGATACCGTATTCTGCGGCGCGAGCGCCGTACCGTCCAGATCAAGCGCAATCAGATCAATTTTTTGCATGGTATTTCCCCCTGTTTTGGTACTCCGTTCCTTATCAGCATACCGCAGAGGACAATAAATTGCAAGCACCCAAATTTTCGAACATTTGTTCTTGACAAATCACCCGAATGCGCCTATTATTTGCCTCACGGGAAAAGTAAGCAAATCCATTCCCCAAAGGAGGCGAGGCCATTGTGCAAAAAAAGAACCGTCCGGAGGATTTGATCCGGATGCTGTACGAGATCGCGGACGATGCGGAAGCGCCGGCCAACAGTCGGCTGACCGCGATCAAGGAGATCCTCGACCGGACAGTCGGCAAAGGGGCCATGCTGGACGGCGCGGAAAAAGCCCCCGAACCGGTGGAGATCGTATTCAAAATCGTGGACGCACGATCGAATACGAAATAACCCCTCGGCAGGCGGCGTTCATCCGGTCCGATGCGTTTGAAACGCTGTTCGGCGGCGCGGCGGGCGGCGGCAAGAGCCACGGCCAGCTGCTGGATGCACTGCGGTTCGCAGTCATCTATCCCGGCTCACGGCAGCTTCTGCTGCGCCGCACCATGCCCGAGCTGGAGCGCTCACTCGTGTCCGCATCGCTGCGGCTGTATCCGCAAAGCATTGCAAGCTACAAGGTCAGCGAGCATCTGTGGCAATTTGTCAACGGCTCGGTGCTGGAGTTTGGCTACTGCGACGCGGAAAGCGATGTGACCAAGTATCAGTCCGCCGAGTACGACGTGATCCGGTTCGACGAACTGACCCATTTCACAGACAGCCAGTTTACCTACCTGATCTCGCGCGTGCGCGGCACAAACGGCTTCCCCAAGCAGGTCAAATCGACAACCAATCCGGGCGGGGTCGGCCACCAGTGGGTCAAGACGCGGTATATCGATCCTGCGCCGCCCGACACCGTGACCGAATACGACGGCGGCACACGGCTGTTTCTTCCCGCTAAATTATCCGACAACCCGTTTTTGCAGCGGGCGGACAAGGACTACGAAAAGCGGCTTCGGCTGCTCTCCCCGCACGACCGCAAAGCGCTGCTCGACGGCGTGTGGGAGCTGGACGAGGGGCGGTATTTCAGCGAGTTCTCCGCAGAAATGCACGTCATTCCGCCGCATCCCATCCCCAGAAACTGGCGGCGTTACCTGACAATCGACTACGGGCTGGACATGCTTGCCGCGCTGTGGATCGCGCAAAGTCCGGACGGATACAGCGTAGTATACAGAGAGTTATATCATCCTGGATTGATTATCTCTGAAGCGGCCGCGGCAATCCTGTCCTGCGAACCGGCAGGGGAAGCAATCGACTGCCGCCTGGCCCCGCCCGACCTGTGGAACCGGCGGCAGGAGAGCGGGAAAAGCGCGGTAGAGCTGTTTGCGGACTGTGGACTGGACTTTGACAAGAGCAGCAATGAGCGCGTCGCCGGATGGCTGGCGCTGCACGAGCTGCTCGCCCCTCGACGGGACAAATACGGCGGGGTGCGACCTCGGCTGACGATTTTTGACACCTGTCGTAACCTGATCCGCACCCTGCCCGCCTTGCAGCACGACAAGCGCAACCCGTCCGACGTGGCGAACACACCGCACGAGCTGACGCACGCGCCGGATGCACTGCGCGGGTACGCCGTGACCGTGTATGAACCGCCCGCACCGGTGCAGCCGACGGCGTATGACTGCGAGGTGGGAGAATTCCTCGCTTTCTAGGGGGTACCCTGTACCCCCAGAATCTCGGATCGCCGCCAAACAGCGGAAAGATTGTATCCAACTGTTGAATTAGGAGGAACCAATGACCATTTTACTTTACTGCATCGGCGCGGCGCTGCTGGTGCTGACCGGCGCGGTCGTGTCCGGCGGGCTGCGGCTCCCGACGCGGCAGCCCAAAGGCAGCGCGCCGTCCGAAACGCCGGAGGACGCGCTCAGCCGCGACCTTGCCGCGCTGATGGCCTACGGACGGGAGGAGGATGACCATGCGGTTTGATCCCTCACCCGCCGCGATCTGGCGCAAGTATGAGCGCGACCGCGACTACAAGCGCTCGATCGGTCTGTACGACCGCGTGCGGCGCAACGAGGCGTTCTACCTCGGCCGTCAGTGGGAGGGGCTGAAAGTCCAGTCGCTCGACCCGCTGATCTTCAATGTGCTGCGGCGCTGTGTCAACCTGTTCGTGTCCATGCTGGTCTCGGACGATGTGGCAGTACACGCGCAGCCGTTCGATATGGACGACGAAGGGCGCAGGACCGCCCGCATCCTTGAGCGCGCGTTTGCGTCAGCGATCGAGCGGTCGGGCGTCAAGGCGCTCGGACGGCCGCTGCTCAAAAACGCGTGCATCGACGGCGACGCCTGCTTTTACATCCACTTCGATCCTGCGCTTGAGACCGGACAGGCAGTAAAGGGCGACATCGCGGTCGAACTGATCGATTCGACTAACATCTGCTTCGGCAATCCCGCCTGCGACGAGGTGCAGCGCCAGCCCTACCTCATCATCGCCATGCGGCGCGATGTGGACGAGGTCAGGCAGGAGGCCAAAGCGAACGGCATGGACACGGCCGAGATCGACGCCATCGTGCCGGACGACAACAGCGATTACCTGCGCTACCGCCTGAACGGCGAGAACGACCGCGTGACCGTGCTGCTGCACATGCGTAAAACCGAAAGCGGTGTTGCGTTCTGCAAGACCACGCGCACCGCGACCGTCATGCGCGAAAAGGAACTGCCCTACCGCTATTATCCGGTCACCCACCTGTGCTGGAACCGCGTGCGCGGCTCATGCCACGGCGAAAGCCCGCTGACCGAGGCCATCCCCAACCAGATCGCCATCAACAAGCTGTACTCCATGTATGTGCAGTGCATCAAACAGGTGGCCTTCCCCAAGATCATCTACGACATGACCCGTTTCCCGAGCGGCTGGTCGAACGACGTGGGCAAGGCGGTCGGCATGCGCGGCAACCCGAATGAGGCGATCGCGACCGCGTTCAAGGCGCCGGATATCTCCTCGCAGGTGCTCGGGTTGCTGGGACAGATGATGACCGACACCGCCGAGCTGATGGGCGCGAGCGAAGCCGCGCTCGGCACGGTCAAGCCGGACAACACCTCGGCGATCGTGGCGGTGCAGAACGCGACCGCCGCCCCGCTCGAGCTGACCAAGATGGAGTTCTACCGCTTCACCGAGGACTGGGCGCGCATCTTCCTCGACCTGATGGGCGCGCACTACGGC
>DXDO01000117.1 GCA_019115425.1 Candidatus Agathobaculum merdigallinarum
AGAAATGGCGACCCGGATGGGACTTGAACCCACGGCCTCCAGCGTGACAGGCTGGCGCTCTAACCAACTGAGCTACCGGGCCGAATCGCCGCCGCCGTAATCATCAGCGGCGAGATTTATTATATCGAAGAATGCGCAAAATGTCAACAGGTTTTTTACGATTTTTTTAATTTTCTGCGTGTGCCAAAAGCTCACGCAACTCTTCCCGGGAAAAAGTGTAAATTTTATCACAGAACTGGCAGGTTACCTCACTTTTTTCCTGTTCTTCCGCCATCTTGCCGAGTTCGGTTTTTCCCATGCTGATCAGCGCGCGCTCGACCTTCTCCCGGCTGCATGCGCAGCGGTAGCCGATTTCGTCGGTTTGCAGGAAGTCTACGGCAAAGCCGTCCAGCACAGCCTGCACGATCTCCTCGAGCCCCATGCCCTTGTCCAGCATGGTGGTCATCGGCTCGATCCTGGCGAGGTTGGCCTCCAGCCGGTCGATATCCGCGTCCTTGACGCCGGGCATGAGCTGCACCAGCCAGCCGCCCGCGCACTTGACCGTGCGGTCGGTATCCACCAGCACGCCGAGCGCGCACGCAGACGGGATCTGCTCGCTTTCCGCAAAGTAGCGCGTCAGGTCCTCTGCGATCTCGCCGTTGACCAGCGCCACCGTGCCGGTGATCGGGTCTTTCAGGCCGATGTCCTTGATGACCATCAGATAGCCGCGGCCGACGCCCGCGCCGACCGCCAGCTTGCCGTCTGCGCGGAGCGGCAGGTCTGCCGCAGGGTTTTGCAGGTAGCCGCGCACATAGCCGTCCGCGTCGCCGACGCAGACGATTGCGCCCAGCGGGCCGTTGCCCTTGACCTGCACGGTCACCGAGCCGTCCTCCACCTTGAGCTGGCTGCCCATGATGGCGGTCGCGGTCAGCGTGCGGCCGAGCGCCGCTGTCGCCACTGGTGTTGTATCGTGGATCTGCCGCGCGCGCTCGACCAGACCGGTCGTCACGGCGGCGGAAATCTGAATGCCCGCGTCGCGGGCGATTGCGCGAAGCAACATATCGCTCATATAAATTTAGTCTCTCTTTCGTGCGGTAAAATAAATACGGTCCTCCCCGCCCCGGACAGGCGCAAAGGACTGGTCGCCATAGGTTTTGATCTCGCTGAAGCCGGCCTTTTCCAGCATCTCTGTCAGCGTCCGGACGGTATAGATGCGCTCCTCATGCGTCTCCTGCGCACGCGTCCACGCGTCGCCGTCGCGTTCGAAGATGTCGAACTGATAGGCACACAGGCCGTCTTCGACCGCGGCCTGCCACACACAGAACACGTCCTCGTCCTCGCGTACATATGCGTTGCCGTCGATACGGGCAAACTTCTCCGGCGTGTTGATATCAAACACAAACAGGCCGGTCTTGGGCTCGAGGAACAGGTGTACCCGCTCAAACGCCTTTTGCAGAACATCCGGTTCGGTCACATAGTTGACGCTGTCCAGACAGCACAGGCAGACGTCCACCGTGCCGTACAGGTCAAGCTCCTCCATGCGCTGGTTGAGGAACAGCGGCCGCGGGTCGCAGCCGATGGTGTTCTGCATCGCCTGCATGAGCATCTCGGGCGAGGCGTCCGCACCGATCATCTCATAGCCGCGTTCCGCAAGTATTTTGGTCAGGCTGCCCGTGCCGCAGGCAAGGTCGAGCACAAGTTTGGGCTGGATCCCCTCGCGCGCGAACAGGCGCTCGAAAAAATCCGCCCAGTCTGCGTAGCCGACATCGTCCGTAAAGCGGTCATAGTATGCCGACAGGGTCTCGTAGCTATTCATCGTCTTCCTTCAGGCGGTCGAGCATGCGGCGGTAGCCGTCCGACCCGTAAACCAGGCACTTGTTTACGCGGCTGATCGTCGCCGTAGACGCGCCGGTCTCCTGTACAATATCGCTGTAAATCCGTCCTTCATCCAGCATGCGCGCTACCTGGAAACGCTGCACCATCGCGCGCAGCTCAGCAATCGTACAAAGATCCTCGAAAAAATCATAGCATTCTTCCACGGTCTCGAGCTTCAGGATCCCGCGGAACAGGATGTCCATGTCCTCATCCTTCAGTTTTCTGTTCAATGCCATTCCCTCCCTCTCCAAACTTTTTACGACGACTGTATTATATCACAACACTTTCATAGTGTAAAGTATGAAAAAAGCAGAGAATTAACGTATTGCCGCCTTCCCTTAACAAAACGCCCATGCCAAGCCCTGTTTTGGGACAGAAGCGCCGGAATAAAACGAACCGCATCCATACAGATGCGGTTCGCCTTATTTGTAAATTCCGGTAAAAACCTATGCTTTAACCGAATTACGCCTTGCCGTTGCAGCCCAGAACATTGATCAGCTTGTGGGCGACCATGTCCTTGACAGCCTGACGCGCCGGCTTGAGGTACTGACGGGGATCGAAATGGTCCGGATGCTCGTCGAAGTACTCGCGGATGGACGCGGTGATCGCCAGACGGATGTCGGAGTCGATGTTGATCTTGCAGACAGACAGCTGCGCTGCGTGACGCAGTTCCTCTTCCGGAATGCCGATTGCGTCCGGCATCTTGCCGCCATGCGCGTTGATCTTCTGAACGAACTCCTGCGGAACAGAAGAAGAACCGTGCAGGACGATCGGGAAGCCCGGCAGGCGCTTGGAAACTTCCTCCAGAACGTCGAAGCGGAGCGGAGGCGGAACCAGGATGCCCTGCTCGTTGCGGGTGCACTGCTCCGGGGTGAACTTGTAGGCGCCGTGGGAGGTGCCGATTGCAATGGCCAAGGAGTCGCAGCCGGTACGGGTTACGAATTCCTCAACCTCTTCCGGATGGGTGTAGGAAGAATCCTCAGCGGATACCTTAACGTCGTCCTCGACGCCGGCCAGGGTGCCCAGCTCAGCCTCAACAACAACGCCGTGTGCATGCGCATACTCTACAACCTTCTTGGTCTCTGCAACGTTCTCGTCGAACGGACGGCTGGAGCAGTCGATCATAACGGAGGTGAAGCCGCCGTCGATGCAGGCCTTGCAGGTCTCGAAGTCCGGGCCGTGGTCCAGATGCAGGACGATCGGGATGTCCGGGCACTCGATGACAGCAGCCTCGACCATCTTGATCAGGTAGGTGTGGTTCGCGTAAGCGCGCGCACCCTTGGATACCTGAAGGATAACCGGAGCCTTCTGCTCCTGGCAAGCCTCGGTGATACCCTGAACGATTTCCATATTGTTCACGTTGAAAGCGCCGATGGCGTAGCCGCCGTCATAAGCCTTCTTGAACATCTCGGTAGAAGTAACTAATGGCATGGTTAGACTTCCTTTCTGTGTGTGAAATGATAAAGAATTCCATCCCTATTTTATCAGTATGTCGCCAATAAATCAAGTGCATCCGAAAAAAAGCATACATTTTTTGCGGCGGCGCCCGAAAAACGGCACCCAAGGCAAAAAATTCTCTTTTCCATTGATTTTGCAGCGGTTTTATGATACCCTTATATTGCAAGAAAATGCAGCGGGCAAACCCTGTGTTTTAATTTGTTAGGAGGTTTATCATTATGAGCGAACTGAAAGGCGCTTGCGTCATCGGCCAGTCGGGCGGCCCGACTTCGGTTATCAACTCTTCGGTTCTCGGCGCAATCGAAACCGCGCTGGACAACCCGGCAATCACCCGTGTATTCGGCATGGCCCACGGCATCAAGGGCCTGCTGAACGACGAACTGTACGACATCGATAAGGAAGACCGCGACGAGCTAGCGCTGCTGCGCTACACCCCGTCCTCCGCGCTCGGCTCCTGCCGCTACAAGCTGGCTGACCCGGATGTGGACGACACCGATTACAAGCGCATCCTTGAGATCTTCAAAAAGTACGACATCCGCTACTTCTTCTACAACGGCGGCAACGACTCCATGGACACCTGCAACAAGGTCTCCAAGTATATGATGAAGTCCGGCTATGAGTGCCGCGTCATGGGTATCCCGAAGACCATCGACAACGACCTGTTCGGCACCGACCACTGCCCGGGCTTTGCGTCCGCGGCCAAGTATATCGCCACTTCCTGCATGGAAATCTATCAGGACGCGCGCGTATATGACACCGGCATGGTCTGCATCGTAGAGATCATGGGCCGTCACGCCGGCTGGCTGGCTGGTGCTGCCGGTCTGGCTACCGCGATGGGCGCGGGTCCGGATCTGGTTTACCTGCCGGAGACCGACTTCGATATGAAGAAGTTCCTCGCGGACGTCAAGCGCATTTACGACGAAAAGGGCAACTGCCTCGTCGCTGTTTCCGAGGGCATCCACTACGCGGACGGCTCCTTCGTATCCGAGGCAAAGACCTCTGCAACCGATGGCTTCGGCCATGCGCAGCTGGGCGGTCTGGCTTCCATGCTGGCCGATACGGTCAAGAACGAGCTGGGCTGCAAGGTCCGCGGCATCGAGCTCTCCCTGCTCCAGCGCTGCGCGGCGCATTGCGCGTCCAAGACCGACGTGGACGAGTCCTATATGTCCGGTAAGGCTGCGGTTGAGAACGCTGTTGCCGGCAAGACCGACTACATGCCGGGCTTCAAGTGCACCCGCGACGAGAACGGCTACAAGTGCGAGATCGAGCTGCTCCCGCTCTCTGAGGTTGCGAACACCGAGAAGAAGGTTCCGCGCGACTGGATCAACGAAGAAGGCAACGGCGTAACTCAGGCGTTCGTCGATTACGCGATGCCGCTGATCGCCGGCGAGAACGTAGGCCCCAAGGTGAACGGCCTGCCGCGCTTCGCTCAGCTCAAGAAGATCAAGGCGGAAGCGTAAAGTAAACTTAACAATTTTGAATACGCGCCTGCGGCGCGCGTTCACAGGAAAACGGGCAGGGCCGCAAGGCTCTGTCCGTTTGCTTTTGAAAGGTGGGATTGGGGATGAAAAAAATGCTTTCCACGCCTGTGATGGCTGTCGCGGCAGTTGTTGTATGGCTCGCGGCATGCGGACTGCTGACTTGGGCGTATTTCGCCTATGACGGTGCGGTTAACGGCAACCCTGTTTACTTCTGGGCATATGGCGGGGCGATCCTGTTTGCCGGGGCGTTTACGGAGAATTACACAGACGGCTGGACAGCCGACCGCGGCCCGCGCTGGGCGAGCGCGCTGTTGCTTCTCGTGTGCACCGCGCTTGCCTATCTGCTGCTTGAGCGATACGATACACATTTATTGCAGTTTCTGCTGTATAATCTTCTGTTCTGGTGGCTCGTGCTGTTACTGCTGGTCTGGCTCGGCATTTCGGCATACCAACACAGCCGGTTCCGCCGCCCCATGAAGCCGCGCAGGCAGCACACCTCTTTTTACAATGCCTGCGCATTCCTGCTCATCATGTTCCTGCCGCTGCTTGCAACTGCGCTATTGTATCTGGCAGTCGTTGATCCTGTCACGGTGGACGAGATCACCCCCATCGGCGAAGCCGAGGGCGGGCGCTTTATTGGCCGCATCACCGGCGACCGCACGGAAACCCCGCTCGGCGTTTATTTCTTTGCGGACGACCAAACAGACAAACAGTATTACTACGACGTGCTGACCGGCGCGCCGGTTACGTATGATGATCCCATCCGTTCGGACTGAACTTTCGGGAGGCTTTGCAAAAAAGCCTCCTTTTTCTTGCAGTAAATTCCCCTCCTTCTGCGTCTAATGGTTGGAAAGGATGTGAAGCCGCCATGCTGCCGACTGAAAACAAGGCTCCCTCGTATCTGCAGGACGAGGACGGCTTTGCGCGCCTGCTGGACGACTGGGGCGACTGCCTGCTACGCCTGTGTACGCTCTATTTGAAGGATGTACACCTTGCCGAGGACGCGGTGCAGGAAACCCTGCTCAAAGCATGGCGCAAAGCCGATACATTCCGCGGCGGCGGCAGCGAAACGACGTGGATCACCCGCATCGCCATCAACGTGTGCAAAAGCTATCTGCGGTCCCCATGGAAGCGCCGCCGCGCGCCTGTG
Organism: Candidatus Agathobaculum merdigallinarum; assembly: GCA_019115425.1. Lineage (GTDB taxonomy): Bacteria > Bacillota > Clostridia > Oscillospirales > Butyricicoccaceae > Agathobaculum > Agathobaculum merdigallinarum. The sequence goes on from DXDO01000117.1 coordinate 5,944, forward strand.
GAAGAACTGGACACGTTGTTCAGCGATACCGGCGACCCGCAGGTGGACGACACCCTGCCCCGCGCGATCATGGCGCTTTCCCGTCCTTACCGCGAAGTCATCATCCTGTATTATTATCAGGAGCTTAAAGCGCGCGAGATCGCGGACATTTTGCATGTGGATGTCTCGACCGTCACCGCGCGTCTGTCCCGCGCCAGAAAACAGCTGCGCGAAGCCTTGAAAGGATGGTACTATGATGAATAAACGCAATATGAGGAGGGATCTGGATCTGACTATGCAAAATATCACGCTATCGCCTACGCGCCGCGCGGCCATCCTGCATGAAATTCAGCCGCGCCGCAAGCACCGGCTGCATTGGACAGTCGGGCGCGCCGTGCTGGCGGCTGTGCTCGCCGTGCTGCTCACGTTCTCCGCATTCGCCGCCGCGATCCCCGCCCTGCGGGAGGCGCTGCTGAATGCGCTCGGCAGCTTCACCGAACAGAGCCAGCCCATCACCGGCATCGCCACCGAGGATAACGGCATCGAGGTGCGGCCGGTGGCGGCGCTGTCGAGCAGCGGAATGGTGCGCGTCTGGGTCGAGGTGCAGGATAAGACCGGCGACCGACTGAGCGAAGATATGTTGGTCAGTGCTTCGTTTTCCGGTATGCTGGGAGAAGCAAATACAGCAATGTCAGGGTATCGCGTTGTTTCGTATGACGAGCAGACCCGTACCGCATTGATCGAAGTATACCAAACCGGCTATAATATCGAGGATGGCTCGGTGGTGACGCTGGAGTTCCGCAGCTTCCAGCCGCGGGAAAGCGAACCAGTCGAGGTGGACTTCCCGCGTGAAATGCTTTCTGTAACAGGGCTGAAAAATATGACGCCGGAGATGGGGATTCACTTTTCCGTCAATGAAACCTTCCCCCTCGTTCCGGAGCAGACGCCCGCCGCACTCACCGGCACAGATGCGTTCCGCCTATCCTCGGTCGGCTTCGGCGAGGATGGCAAGCTGCATATTCAAATCGCCTATGCCGATGGTGTCAGCTATCAGGATTATCTGAGCGCACCACACAGCACGGTTTCCGACCCGCGCAATCCGGATGCCATTCTGATGCTTGGCGGCGCACCTTTCGAGTATAACGGCATCTGGTATGATGACATGGCGTATGCTGTCTCGGTGGATGATCTGCCTTACATCATCTTCAGCAATCTGCAAGGTGCGCGTTACCTGCGGGAGGGCGCAACCGGCAGCTGGCAGGTAATGCTGAACATCGAGATTGCCGATGAAATCATCTATCACCCGAACGTGCAGGTTGGCGGCGCGCTGGTCGAAGAAATCCGCGTGTCTGAAATCGGCGTTTTTGCACGATCTGCAAGTGAAGGCACCATCCTTGGCCATCGCCCGACCTATGCCATGACTAAGGGCGGCGAAAAAATCATTCTGACCGACAACTGTGTCGAAGGCGGCTGGGGTGTAGACGATATGATAAACCCCACCAGCACAGGCCACGCACGCGACCAATGGGTATTCGACGAGCCCATAGACCCGTCCGAGATCGTCCTGCTGAATTTCGACGGCGTGGACGTTCCCCTGCAATAAGCCAAAAATCCCCTCCGCACGGAGGGGATCTTATTTACCATCTTGCAGGAACATTTGTTCGGTGGTATAATAATGAAAAGCGGAATGATACCGCCATTGCAAGATAACGCCACCAGCGGATTAGGGGCCGGATGCTGACGGCTTAAAATCCCCTGCTGCTGTGGCTTCATACGACTATTGAACAAAGGAGGTGCGCTGCATGGAGCAGCAGACCCTGTTCGGCGGGGACAGCACCCGCCCGCTCGCGGCGCGGCTGCGCCCGCAGACGCTCGCGGAATTCGTCGGCCAGACGCATTTGCTCGGAGAGGGCAAGGTGCTCCGCCGCCTGATCGAGCATGACCAGATTTCCTCCATGATCTTCTGGGGGCCGCCCGGCGTAGGCAAAACCACGCTTGCGCGCATCATCGCAAACCAGACCAAGGCGGCGTTTATCGACTTTTCCGCCGTCACCAGCGGCATTAAGGAGATCAAGCAGGTCATGCAGCAGGCGGAGGACAACCGCCGCTTCGGCGAGCGCACCATCGTGTTCGTGGACGAGATCCACCGCTTCAATAAAGCCCAGCAGGACGTCTTCCTGCCCTTTGTCGAAAAAGGGAGCATCGTCCTGATCGGCGCGACGACTGAAAACCCGTCGTTCGAGGTCAACGGCGCGCTTTTGTCGCGCTGTAAGGTATTCGTCTTACAGGCGCTGACTACAGACGACCTCACTTCCCTGCTCTCCCGCGCGCTCACCGACCCGCGCGGCTTCGGCGGGCAGAAAATCGATATCCAGCCGGATATGCTGGAGGCGATCGCGAATTTTGCAAACGGCGACGCGCGCACCGCGCTGTCCACGCTCGAAATGGTCGTGCTCAACGGCGATACAGACGGCGACACCGTCACGGTCACGCCCGAAACGCTCGAGCAGTGCATCTCGAAAAAGTCCTTGCTGTATGACAAGACCGGCGAGGAGCATTACAACCTGATTTCTGCGCTGCACAAATCCATGCGCAACTCCGACCCTGACGCGGCGGTCTACTGGCTCGCGCGCATGCTCGAAGCGGGCGAGGACCCGCTCTATATCGCGCGGCGCGTGACCCGCTTTGCCAGCGAGGATGTGGGGCTTGCGGACTCCCGCGCGCTTGAGGTCGCGGTCGCGGCGTATCAGGCGTGCCACTTCATCGGGATGCCCGAATGCTCGGTACACCTGACGCACGCGGTGGTCTATCTGTCGCTCGCGCCCAAGTCCAACGCGCTGTATATGGCGTATGAAAGCGCGAAAAAGGACGCGCTCACAATGCTCGCCGAGCCGGTGCCGCTCGTCATCCGCAACGCGCCGACACGGCTGGTGAAAGAGCTCGATTACGGCAAGGGCTATCAGTATGCGCACGATGCGGCGGACAAATTGACCGACATGCAGTGCCTGCCGGATTCGCTCGAGGGGCGGGAATACTACCGCCCGACCGAGCAGGGGCTGGAGGCCAAATACAAGGCCCGTCTCCATCAAATCAAGGAATGGAAACGGCAGCACCGCAAAAAATAAAGGTAAGCGCTTAATAAGGACCCGCCTATAAAAAAGAGGCAGAATCTGAGACAATACTCACAGGACTTGAAAAGCTCACGGTGAGTTTATCGAGAGCAAGGACGAGAGGTGTC
>DXDO01000118.1 GCA_019115425.1 Candidatus Agathobaculum merdigallinarum
CATCCAGCTGGACTCCCAGCTGCCCGAGCGCTTTGAGCTGGAGTATATCGGCGCGGACGGCGAGAAGCACCGCCCGATCATGATCCACCGCGTTGTGCTCGGTTCGATCGAGCGCTTCATCGGCGTCATCACCGAGCACTTTGCAGGGGCGTTCCCGACCTGGCTCGCGCCCGAGCAGGTGCGCGTCATGCCCATGACCGACCGCAACGTGCCCTGCTCGCAGGAGGTCGTAAAGCAGCTGACCGAGGCGGGCTTCCGCGTGACGATGGACGACCGCAACGAGAAGATCGGCTACAAGATCCGCGAGGCGCAGGTGCACAAGGTGCCGTATATGGTCGTCATTGGCGACAAGGACGAGGAAAAGGGCATCATCTCGGTGCGCGAGCGCAAGACCGGCGAGACCACGCCGATGGAGCTTTCCGAGTTCATCGAGAAGCTGACCTACGAGGTCAAGGAAAAACTGAAATAATCGCATAAAGAGCCACAAACGCATGCATCCCGCCCGTCTATATACCGAAAGGGGATCTGGGTATATATGAAAAAGCTGGTTTCCATCTGTTTTGCACTCATGCTGCTGGCGTGCGCCGCGGGGGCGGCGAACGCCGGCACGATCGACAACGGCTATCCGGGCGACACCGAGGCGCAGGCACAGATGCTGTGCGACCTCGGCCTGTTCCGCGGTACAGAGAACGGGTTCGAATTGGAAAAGCCCATGACCCGCGCGCAGGCTGCGGCGATGCTGACGCGCTTTCTCGGCGCGGAGGAAAACGCGCTTGCGGGGGAGTGGAGCCATCCATTTGCCGATGTGCCCGAATGGGCCGACCCCTATGTTGGTTATCTGTATGAAAGTGGTCTGACAAAGGGCATCTCTGCGACGATTTACGGTGCGCAGGAGAACGTCACCTGCGGGCAGTACTGTACCTTCCTTGCCCGTGCGTCGCGCGGGGAGGACGACTATAATTTCCTGATCTTCGATTATGGAGAGCAGATGCTGGCAGACTGCGATGCAGCAGGGTTTGTCCGCGGGGACGCGGTTTCGCTGTCAGCTTATCTGCTGGGCCAGGACTATACCGCAGATATGGATGTTTACGGGATTTCGGTTGCGCAGCATTTGATTGATCGCGGCATGTTTACGGCAGAGCAGCTGAAAGAAGCGGCCTGGGACGTGCTGCCGCGCGACTACCAACGCAACGGTATCTATGGTGCCGGATACAGCGAGGATGTGGCAATCAGCTGTATCATCGCAGGCGTGCCTGTGGTGCGCTGTGCGGACGACCGGATAGATCTCACATATAGTAGTGAGACGCTTAACCAGCTATATGGCTATATTGATAGGGAAGACGAAGCCTATGTGTTCTTCCGGCTCGATCCGGAGACACTGGAAGTGACCGAGCTCGGCCGCTGGGCGACAGGCAGTCAGATGAACGAAGTCGGGTATGCCGGACAAACGGATTATTTTGTTCTGACCAACCAGGACAGCGAGATGAGCACACTTTACGCAGCAAGCGGCGATGGGCTGGAACCTGTACCGGGGATTGGCGCATTCCGCATGGCGCAGAGCTGGCAAGGGGAAAACGGATGTGTGTTCCAGACAGGGGACAACACGTTTTACCGCCTTGACGGGGAGGGGCTTGCCGCGCTGCCGGTTGCGTCGGGCGGCAGCCTGCACGGCATTCTGGACGGCGACCTGCTCGTGATGGAAAACATAACGCCCGCACGCACGGTGATCTCCGGCTGGACATGGGACGGCGAGCCGGCAGGCAGTTATACGGTGGAAAACCAGTACCCCGTGCCGGATAATCTGGATGCGGACTCGGTGGACTACTGGTGCAGTCAGTACGCGCCGAAAATGCTTCGCGAGCAAGACGAGCTTGCCTGGGGTACGGCAGGGCTGTACCGCGCAGAGGACGGCAAGCTGGTTCAGATCACGAACCGGCCGGTCTATGACTGCGCGGTTGATCCGGCAGACGGCAGCTATGTGCTGCTGACATCCCCTGCGGACGAGCGCCCCGGCTATTACGGAGCCGGGATTTTTACGCTCGCCGGCACCGAAGCCGTGCGCATTGCGCAGGACGGTACGGAGACCGTGCTGCTCACCAACGAACCGGCGCATGGGCTGAACTTTGACAAGATCACCTGTGCAGAAGCAGGAGAGGTGCGCGTGCAGTATACCTATGTGATGGGTATGGCAGATTATCACTCTTACGAATACGCGATCGAAAACGGCAGGCTGCGCGCGCTGATCCATTCGCCGGGTCTGGGTTTTGCGGGCTATACCGAGGAGGAGCGCGCCAAAGAGCAGGCGCGGCTGGATGAGCTGGGCGTCGGCGTAAATGCGCCGTGATGGTTACTCCAGCGCGCGGATGTTGTCCGAGCGTTTGAATACCTTGACATGATACAGGCGCCCAGGCTCCAGCGGGCCGAAAGCAAACTGTCCCTGCTCGTCGGTATACAGCGCGCCGACCGGCGTTTCGGGCGCATCCGCGCAGTACAGTGTGACAAGCGCGCCGGAGGCGGCTTTTCCATCCACGCCGAGCACCGTGCCGAGCAGTGCGGGACGCTGGTCGGCAGATAGTGCGACCGTGGTTTCAACTACTTCGTGCGCGGCGGGTTTGACAAAAAACGAGTGAGAGAAATTCATAGCGAAAACCCCTTATAGATAAGTAAGTCAGTCAATTCAATTTATGAAATCATTCAAATAAAGGTGAAGGAGTTTCCAAGTATGGCAGACAAGAAAAAGCTGGTCAGCGAGATCACGTCCATGGACGTGGATTTTGCCCAGTGGTATACGGATATCGTAAAGAAAGCCGAGATGATTGACTATTCCTCGGTCAAGGGCTGCGTTATTATGCGGCCCTATGCGCAGGCGCTGTGGGAGAACATCCAGCATGTGTTGGACAGCATGTTCAAGGAGACCGGCCACGAAAACGTAGCGATGCCGATCTTTATTCCGGAAAGCCTGCTCCAGAAGGAGAAGGACCACGTCGAGGGCTTTGCGCCTGAAGTCGCGTGGGTGACCCACGGCGGCTCGGAAAAACTGGAGGAGCGCCTGTGTGTCCGCCCGACCTCGGAAACACTGTTCTGCGAGCATTACGCCAAGGTCGTCCGCTCCTGGCGCGATCTGCCCAAGCTGTACAACCAGTGGTGCTCGGTCGTGCGCTGGGAAAAGACCACCCGTCCCTTCCTGCGCAGCCGTGAGTTCTGGTGGCAGGAGGGCCATACCGTTCACGCCACCGCTGAGGAGGCGATGGAGGAGACCCTGCGCATGCTGAACATCTACGCGAAGTTCTGTGAAGAATACCTCGCCATTCCGGTGCTCAAGGGCGAAAAGACCGAGAAGGAGCGCTTCGCAGGTGCGGAAAAGACCTATACCATCGAGGCCATGATGCACGACGGCAAGGCGCTGCAGTCCGGCACGAGCCACTACTTCGGCAACGGCTTTGCCAAGGCGTTTAACATGCAGTACACGGACAAGAACAACACCCTTCAGTATATGGAGCAGACCTCGTGGGGCGTGTCCACCCGCCTGATCGGCGCGATCATCATGACCCACGGCGATAACGAGGGCCTTGTGCTGCCGCCGCGCATCGCGCCGACCCAGCTGGTGGTCATTCCGGTGGCAAGCCACAAACCTGGCGTGACCGAGAAGGCGCAGGAGCTGCTCGAGACCGTCAAGGCCGCAGGCGTCCGCGCGAAGATCGACCTGTCTGAGAACAGCCCCGGCTGGAAGTTCGCGGAATATGAGATGAAGGGTGTGCCGCTGCGTCTCGAGGTCGGCCCGCGCGACATCGAGCAGGGCCAGTGCGTGCTTGTGCGCCGCGACAACCGCGAAAAGACGGTTGTGAAGTTCGAGGACCTCGCTGCGACTATTCCGGCGCTGCTCGAGGATATCCAGAAGTCCCTGTTTGAAAAGGCGCTCCGCAACCGCGAGGAGCACACCTACACGGCGAAGAGCCTGGACGAGATGAAGGACATCCTGAAAGAGCATGTCGGCTTTGTCAAATCCATGTGGTGCGGCGACCGCGCATGCGAGGAGAAGATCAAGGAAGAGACCGGTATGCCCAGCCGCTGCATGCCGTTTGAGCAGGAACATATCTCGGATGTATGTCCGGTGTGCGGCAAGCCTGCGCATAAGATGGTCGTTTGGGGCATTGCATATTAAAAACGCATTCAAATCCACGTTTCTAATCCTGTGAAAGGGGGCCTGCCTGGTGAGCTGGCTGGAAGATTTTGTGCAGAGCCGTTTGCCCGGCTTTGCTTTGACTGCGGCCTTTGTTGCGATTACCATTGCGGTGACGCTGATCTGCGTGCGGGTGGTCAACCGTATCCTGTTGCGCGTGATCGACCGTCAGAAGCAGATCAACAGCGGCAATGCAACAATTCTCGCGTTCTGTCGTTATCTGGCAATTGCCGCCGTGTATTTCGTAGGCTTTGCGGTAATTGTGTCTAATATCCCTGCACTCAGCGCGGGAATGAACAAGCTGATGGCCGCGGGCGGCGTGCTCGCGGTGGTCGGCGGCCTCGCGTCGCAGGAGGCGCTCGGCAGCATCGTCAGCGGGCTGATGATCCTTGCGTTTAAGCCGTTTGTGATCGGGGATGTGGTGCGCTGCGTGGACAACAACATCTCGGGCGTGGTCGAGGAGATCACCCTGCGCCACACCGCCATCCGCACCTACGAGAACAAGCGCGTGATCGTGCCGAACAGCGTGATGAACAGCTCGATCATCGAGAACGCGGACTACACGGACAGCCGCGTGTGCTCCTTCCTCGAGATCGGCGTGACCTACGAATCCGA
>DXDO01000119.1 GCA_019115425.1 Candidatus Agathobaculum merdigallinarum
GTAATGTATGGAGCGGACTGATACTAATAGGCCGAGGGCTTGACCTCAATCATTAGAGGTAATCCTCGAACTCTTTGCTACTACTAGTTTTTGTTCAGTTTTCAGGGTGTAAACCCTAAATAGTGCGTGTCAATGGTGACGAGGGTACACCTGTTCCCATTCCGAACACAGTAGTTAAGCTCGTTTACGGTGACAATACTTGGCTGGCGACGGCACGGGAAGATAACTCGATGCGCACATCAGCGGATCATTCATGATCCGCTCTACATTCCTCAATAGCTCAGTTGGTAGAGCATGCGGCTGTTAACCGCAGGGTCGTTGGTTCGAGTCCAACTTGAGGAGCCATTTACTTAGGCTTTGCCGCCACCATAATACGTGGCGGCAAAGTGCTATCACTCCATGCGATATGGGCCTTTAGCTCAGTTGGTTAGAGCAACCGGCTCATAACCGGTCGGTCCCGGGTTCGAGTCCCCGAAGGCCCACCAAATTTTATATTCGGCCCGGTAGCTCAGTTGGTTAGAGCGCCAGCCTGTCACGCTGGAGGCCGTGGGTTCAAGTCCCATCCGGGTCGCCATTCAAACGGCGATTTGAGTCGCCGTTTCTTTTGCTGCTGTAGCTCAGTAGGTAGAGTGCATCCTTGGTAAGGATGAGGTCACCGGTTCAAATCCGGTCAGCAGCTCCAAAGCGCCTGCATTGCAGGCGCTTTTACTTTCGTCATTAACAAAGCACCGCAGACCTAAATTCGGTTTTGCGGTGCTTTGCTTTAGATTCAGTTTTCAATCAGGGGAGTGGAAAGGTAGCGGTCGCCGGTATCCGGCAGGAGCGCAACAATCGTTTTGTGAGCATTCTCCGGACGCTTGGATAAGGCCACGGCCGCCCACAGCGTTGCGCCGGAGGAAATACCGACAAATAAGCCTTCGCTGCGCGTAAAGGTGCGCGCCGTGTCAAATGCGTCGGCACCTGCAACGCGCACGATCTCATCATATATTTCTGTATCCAGAATCTCCGGCACAAAGCCTGCGCCGATCCCCTGGATCTTATGCGGGCCGCCCTTGCCGGTGGACAGTACAGGGGATTCCTCCGGCTCTACGGCCACGATTTTGACATTGGGATTCTGCTCCTTCAGATAAGAGCCGACGCCAGTGATGGTGCCGCCGGTGCCGACGCCCGCGACAAAGATATCCACCTTGCCGTCTGTCTGTGACCAGATCTCCGGTCCCGTGGAAGCGCGGTGCGCCGCCGGATTGGCCGGATTGACAAATTGTCCTGGGATAAAGCTGTTTTCAATCTCTTTTGCAAGGGCATCTGCTTTGGCAATCGCGCCCGACATCCCTTTTGCGCCGTCCGTCAGCACCAGTTCCGCGCCATAGGCTTTGAGCATATTGCGGCGTTCGACGCTCATGGTTTCCGGCATCGTCAGAATGATGCGGTAGCCGCGCGCCGCCGCAACGGCAGCCAGGCCAATTCCCGTGTTGCCGCTGGTGGGTTCAATGATGGTTGCGCCTTTCTTGAGCGCGCCGCTGGCCTCGGCCTCATCGATCATGGCGCTGGCGACGCGATCCTTGACTGAACCTGCGGGATTGAAATACTCCAGCTTGGCAAGGATCTGTGCGTTCACACCGGTTTTCTGCGCAAATTTGTCCGCTGCATACAGCGGGGTGTTGCCGATCAGCTCGGAAAAGCTGTGCTTGATATCAGACATGGTGAACCACCTTTCTAATTTACTTAAATCATATATGTTTTATATGAATTAAGCCTACAACAAAATGAAGTATTTGTCAAGTGATAATTTGTGCGGAAAAGCGCAGTCCAGAGAAAAATCAACAGCGCAGCGTTTCCCGTACAGCTGCTGTTGGGGACGGGGGAAGGACGCTGCCCGTGAGAATCACAGGGAAACTACAAAAGGGAAAGCGGCTGTGCAACGCCGCCTTCCGGCGGTGGAAGGCGGCGCAACTTGTTTTACAGCGTTTGAAAGATGGGAACGGCCGTAGTGCATGCGTGATCGGAGATGACGTGTCGCGGCTTTGCGATGCCCTCACGGGACGCACATTCCATCATTTTGCCGCGTCTAGCAGCCCCAGTTCCATCTTCCAGCGGATGACGCGGACGGCGGATTCACGGATGCGTTCCTGACTGATCGTGCCGTCCTGCACGGCGGCGAGCACCGCGTTGTATTGTGTGACAAAGTCCGAAGATACCAGCATGTCGTTGCCCGCCTGCACCGCGAGCACCGCCGCGTTTTCGCCGCCGGTGTAGTCGGTGATGGCCTCCATGATGAGATCATCGGTCATGATGACGCCATCAAAGCCGAGTTCGCTCCGCAGAATATCGTGTACCGCGGGGGAAAGCGACGCGGGCAGTTCGCCGTCCATGCACTGGACGATGTTGTGGCTGACCAGAATGGACTGTGCGCCCGCGTCAATGCCCGCTTCAAACGGCACAAAATCGCTTGCGCGGAACTGCTCGATCGAACGGTTGTCCATGGCGATGCCGGTGTGCGTATCCACATTGTTCCCATATCCGGGGAAATGTTTGAGCACCATGCCCATGCCGTCCTCGACCATCTGCTCAACGACTGTGCGGACATATTCACTGGTCTGTGCGGCATCCTGACCGAACGCACGGGCGTTGATGAAGTCGTTCGGGTCGGTGGACACGTCGCACACGGGTGCAAAGTTGACATTCACGCCGATCGATGCGAGCAGCGCATCCTTCTCCTTGGTGTCGCTGGTGATGAGGTCAAACCCGCCCTCGTTGTACAGCGCCTGCGGGGAGCGGAACTTCTCGGCGCGGAACGCAGGGTTGGAGCTGACACGGACGACCGTGCCGCCCTCCTCATCCACGCCGATCAGCATGGGGGTCGCCGCCGCATCCTGATAGGACTGAATGGTCTGCGAGATGCTTTCCCTGGTCTGCCCCTCAAAGTCGCGGCCGAACAGGATGTAGCCGCCGATATCGTATTGCTCTGCGAGCGCAGCCGCGTCCACATCCGGACAGCGTGCAAAGAACATCTGCGCGACCTGCGCCTCCAGTGAAAGATTGTTGACATACAGCTCAGCCGGATCGGGCTGAGCCGGTTCCGGCTCGACGGTTTCCGGGACTGCGGCTTCGTTGCTGGCGGGGGTACTGGCGGGCACATCCGCTGCGGCGGAATCATCAGGGCCGCAGGCGGTCAGGCCGGACAGGCACAATGCCGCCAGCAGAAACGAGAACAGTTGTTTTTTCATTGCGTTCACCTCACGTGTTGCTGTGTTCATTATACCGGAAAAAGGAGGCGTTGCATAGTCCGATCCAGTTGTGGTAAGATAGGGAAATGAAAAGGGGGAGAATGTTCATGCAGACCATCGGACGCTTTGCGCCCAGCCCGAGCGGGCGCATGCATCTGGGAAACGTGCTGTGCGCGCTGCTGGCGTGGCTGTCGGCGCGGCAGCAGGGCGGGCAGTATCTGCTGCGCATCGAGGATTTGGATACCATGCGCTGTCCGCGCAGCTATGCGGAGCTGATTATCGACGATCTGCGCTGGCTGGGGCTGGACTGGGACGGGGAAGTTCCCTATCAGTCTGAACGCACCGCGATCTATGAACAATACGAAGCGATTCTGCGCGAAAAAGGGCTGCTGTATCCCTGCTTCTGCTCGCGCGCGGCGCTGCATGCCGCGTCCGCGCCTCACTTGTCGGATGGGCGCGTGGTGTATGCGGGCACCTGCCGCGATTTAACGCCCGAACAGGCGGCGGAAAAGCGGAAAACACGCGCTCCGGCGACGCGCGTGCGCGTGCCGGACGAGGAAGTCCGTTTTGAGGACGGTGTGTTCGGCGCCTATGGCGAAAACCTCGCGCGCGAGTGCGGGGACTTTATCATCCGCCGGTCGGACGGCGTGTTCGCCTATCAGCTTGCGGTCGTGGTGGACGACGCGCTCTCCGGCGTGACCGAGGTGGTGCGCGGTGCGGACCTGATCTCCTCCACGCCGCGGCAGATCTGGCTGCACCGGCTGTTTGGTTTTGCACCGCCCGCGTTCGTGCATATCCCGCTGCTGTGTGACCATGACGGCCGCCGCCTGTCCAAGCGGGACGAGGATCTCGATCTTGGCATGCTGCGGCAGCGGTTTACGCCCGAGCAGGTGATCGGCGCGCTGGCCTGCGCCGCGGGGCTGCTTGACCGTCCGGAGCCGGTCGCCGCGCGTGAATTGGTCGCGGACTTTGCGTGGGACAAAATCCCGCAGCACGACCTGTTCCTGCCCGACGTATTCAGGGAGGAGGGCGCGCGATGATTTATCTGCTGGCGGGCGGCACGCACACCGGCAAGACCCGCTTCGCGCTCGATCTGGTGCGGCAGCATCCCATGCTTTGTCTGAGCATCGATCATCTGAAAATGGGCCTGATTCGCAGCGGGTATACGCGGCTGACGCCGGAGCAGGACGAGGAACTGACCGCGTATCTCTGGCCGGTCGTGCGCGAGATGGTCGAGACCGCGGTGGAAAACGGGCAGGACCTGCTGGTGGAGGGCTGCTATATCCCGTTTGACTGGAAGGACAGCTTCTCCGAGGAATACTTACAGCATATCCGCTATTGTTGCCTGATTTTCAGCGAAACCTATATTGCAGCCCATATGGCGGATATTCGGCGCTTTGCCAATACAGCGGAGCGCAGGCAAGACGATTCCCTTGTGAAAGAGGAACTGCTCGCCGAAAACGCGGACGCGCTGGCGCAGTGCCGGCGGCACGGCTGTAAATACCTGCTGATCGACAAGGATTATCCGGCGGCCCTTTCCCTTGCGGATTTCGGCTGAGCGCCCCGCGGGGTGCCGCCGCACGCTTACCGTAGGGGCGCGCATTGCGCGCCCTTTTGTGCGCTCACGCGGATGATCGGTGTGCATGTGCATCACGGGCAGGGGATTTCGCCGCCTGCGGGCGCACTACGACTCGCCAAGAGCCGCCGCTGCGCGGCGGTTGCTCGCATGCACGCTCGCTGCGTCTCGCGAAGAGGAGGGGGAACCAAGGTTCCCCCTGCCTCTTGCGAATCACCACCCCCTCCTTTTCGCGCGGAGGCAATCACCAACCCAAAAGAAGAAAGGTACAGCGCATTTGCTGCCGCAAATAAGGGCGCGCTGCACGCGCATGGTGCGTAACGCTAAAGTTTCCGCCGCCCACTTGCCGAAAAACAACAAGAAGGGCGGTTGCCACCCCGCGGGGTGGCAGAAGTTTCGCTTACCCTGTCTTAAAAACTGGGTGGCACGGGCAAAGCGGGACTTACCCTTGCGCGCGAAGCGCGCCCTAAAAGGAATGGGGTTGATTCGCAAGAAGGGGAAAACCATTGGTGTTCCCCTTCTTGTGCGCAGTGCGGCCGCGCAGGCCGCGAACACGCAATTAAGAAATATGCACATTTATGTCCGCGTGAGCGGGTAAAAGGCCGCGCATTGCGCGCAGCGCCCTTTCGGGCGTTTTTATTTTTGCTATTTGAGGGAAATTCCTGTTGACAGCGCGTATGGCAGGGTGTATTATGGTGATATCAAATTGATATGATTGTGAGGGATCTTATATGAACGGAAAGCAAGTGGAGTATCAGGAAAAAACGCTGCACGCGCCAAATGGGCTGGCTGTGCTGCTGATTAACATTGTGCTGATGTTTGCAACCGTCGCGGGCATCGTGTACAGCGCTATGCAGCTCGCCGCGCACGGCAGCAGCGCCGGTATGATTGCGCTGCTTGCGGTGTGCATCCTCTACTGGTGCCTGCCGTGCTGGCTGCTGTTTTTGGGCATCAAGGTGCTGCGCCCGAACGAAGCGCTCGTGCTGACCCTGTTCGGCAAGTACGTCGGCACGCTCAAGGGCGAGGGCATCTTCTTTGTCAACCCGTTCTGCACGGCGGTCAACCCCGCGGCGGAGTCCGCGATCGCCAAGGCGGCAGAGGAGGCGAACGAAGCGCTCAAGGCGGGCAAACTGTCCTCCGGCCGCATCACATCCGGCCAGTCGCACGGCAAGCGCCTGTCCCTCAAGACCATGACGCTCAACAACGACAAGCAGAAGATCAACGATTTGATGGGCAACCCGATCGTCATCGGCATCGCGGTCATCTGGCATATCGAGGATACCGCCAAAGCCGTGTTCGCAGTAGACAATTATCAGGAGTTCCTGTCCATCCAGTCGGATGCCGCGCTGCGCAACACCGTGCGCCTGTATCCGTATGACGTATCCGACGGCGGAGATGAAAAGAGCCTGCGCGGCTCGTCGCAGGAGATCGCGGCGGTGCTCGCCGAGGAGATCCAGAAGCGCGTGGACTGCGCGGGTCTGAAGATCGAGGAAGCGCGCATCACCACGCTGGCCTACGCACCCGAAATCGCGGCGGCTATGCTCCAGCGACAGCAGGCGAGCGCGGTCGTGGATGCGCGCAAAATGATCGTCGAGGGCGCGGTCGGCATGGTTGAGCTGGCGCTCGACGAGCTGAGCCGCAAGCAGGTCGTCGATCTGGATGACGAGCGCAAGGCGCAGATGGTCTCCAACCTAATGGTCGTGCTTTGCGCGGGCAAGGACGCGCAGCCTATTGTCAACAGCGGCTCGATCTATTAAAATAAAAGATAGAAATACTGAGGCGGGGAGGGGATGCCGTGGCGGACAAGGAAAAAGCGAAAAAGCAGGTGCCGCTGCGGCTATCCGCTTCGCTGTATGAGGAGCTGGCGCGCTGGGCGGAGGATGAGTTCCGCTCGGTCAACGGACAGATCGAATATCTGCTGACCGAGGCGGTACGCGGACGGCGAAAAACCAAACCAAGGGATGAATAAAAGAAAAATGGAGGAAAACTGTGTTTTCCTCCATTTTTTATCGGGGACCGCGCTCAGCCGTTTCCGGTCGGGATAAACGGGCGGATCGCCGTCGCGACGTTTGCGATCGGCATGGTTTGCAGCCAGATCTTGCCGGGACCGGTCAGGGTGGTGTTGAACAGCCCCTCGCCGCCCAGCAGCTTGTTTTTCAGCCCGGGCACCTGCTTGATCTCGATGGATACGGTCGGTTCAAAGCCCGCCACATTGCCGGTATCAATCACCATTTTCTGACCGGGCGCGAGGTCGTACTCGACCAGATCGCCGTCGATCTCGACAAAGGCCGTGCCCGTGCCGGACAGGCGCTGCATGATGAAACCCTCGCCGCCGAAAAACCCGGCGCTCAGCTTCTGGTTAAAGTGGATGGACAGCTCAACGCTGGATTCAGACGCGAGAAAGGCGTTTTTCTGTACGATCATTTCGCGTCCCGGCGCGATCTGGAGCGGCAGGATCTTACCGGGAAAGCTCGAGCCGAAGGTGATCATGCCCTCGCCGCGCGCGGTGTAGATATTCTGGAACATGCTCTCGCCGGAAAACGCTTTGGAAAACATTTTGCCGATGCCGCCGCCGGTGGTCTGCATCTCCATATTCGGGGTCATCCAGACCATCGAGCCCTTTTCTGTGATCATCTGTTCGCCGTCCGTCAGCTCACAAACGACAACGGGGAAAGCGCCGCCCTTAATTTCGTATTTCATACGATGTCCTCCTCTTACTGTGGGTGGATAGAACTTCCGCTTTTATCTTATCCTCTGGCGGATTGGATGTCAAGATGGGAACAACGCTTGTGTTTCCCGCGCTGCATATGATATAATAATTACAGAAATCTTGTTGCTATTACACGAGGAAGAAACAGGACAGGAGGCGTTCGTTATGAACAAACGCACTTGGATCATTGTTGCAGTCATCGTGATCATCGCGGTGATCGCAGGCGCCTGTATTTTCGGTTATCTGTCCGGACAAAGCGAGCAGGAGCAGCCGGAACCGCCTGCGACGGTCGAGCCGGATAACCCGCAGGACGAACAGGACCAGCCGGATGATACACCGGATACGCCGGTGCAGCCCGAGAACACCAACCCGTCGGGCGGCGAGTCGGTGATCGTTTACGTTCCGGATGAGCAGGGTGAAACGCTGACCCCAGTCGGTGCGGACGCGGCGGATGATTCAGATCAGGCGCTGGTCGATGCGCTGATCACAGCGGGCTCGCTGCCCGAGGGGGTGGCGGTGCAGTCCTCCTCGACGGCGGACGGCGTGCTCACGCTGGATATGAATGCGGCCTACGGCGAGGCGGTGCGTTCGTCGGGCACGGCGGGCGAAAACATGCTGATCTATTCGCTGGTCAACACCTTTGTGCAGGCGCGCGGGGTGGAAAGCGTGATCATCACGGTGGACGGCGCGCCGCTCGAGAGCGGGCATGAGATCTACGATTATCCGCTGCAGGCGACGAACTGAGACTGTTCGTACAAAAGATGCTGAAGCGAAAAAGATGACAGGCGTAAAATTGCCTGTCATCTTTTTTATAGCGTCGATGAAAATGGAATGGATCGGAGGATCGCACACAAAGACCTGCCGCTGTTGCTTTTTTCGCTTTGATATGCTAATATTTAGATAGATGAAATAACTGGCGGAAAGGCGGTGCGGGCATGGCCGGCGCGGAGCAGCTCAATTCGTTTCTGGTCGATATGTTCGGCCGCATCAATAAAATTGAAGAGCGCACCATGGCGGGGGGCTTGGGCAGCGCGATCTCGATCACGGAAATTCATATCATCGAAAAGATCGGTGCGCGCGAGCCGATCCGGATGGGGGAGCTGGCAAAGTCCATCGGTGTAACGCTCGCCACGCTGACAGTTGCGTGCGACAAGCTGGAGGCCAAGGGACTGGTCCGGCGCATGCGCAGCATCGAGGATCGGCGCGTCGTCAATATTGTGCTGACTGCCAAGGGACATGCGGCTTACGAATACCATCAGGCGTTCCATGAGCGCATGATTGCGTCCGTACTCGAAACGCTCTCCACTGAGCAGACCGCTGTGCTGGCGCAGAGCCTTGAGAAATTGCAGGATTTCTTTCGGCAGGAAGAGGCCGCGATAGGGGGCGAAGCGGATGGATAACCTGATTTTCTGCCTGAATGCGACCGTGCCGATCTTTGCGATCATCCTGCTGGGCCGCCTGATGCGCGGGCGGCATTTTTTTATGCCGCAGACGCTGGCGGATCTGGACAAGCTGGCGTTCAAGGTGCTGCTGCCCATCCTGTTGTTCCGCGACATTGCCGCAGGGCGCATCACCGAGCAGTTTGACCTGAAATTCTTCCTGTTCTGCGCAGGGATCACGACCGTATATTTTTTCGCGATTTGGCTGGGCGCGGCCAAGCTGCTGCCGGATAAAAGCATGGTCGGCGCGTTTACGCAGGGCGCGTTCCGCGGCTCGCAGGCGATTTTGGGCGTAGCATTCGTGCAGAACCTGTATGGCGACGCAGGACTGGTGCCGCTGATGATCGTGGCGAGCGTGCCGCTGTACAATATCTTCTCCGTGCTGGTGCTGACCGTTACCGCGCAGCAGGAAAAGGGCGTCGAGCGCCGCGGCGTGGTGCGCCGCACGCTGGGCGGCATCATTACCAACCCGATCATCCTCGGGATTCTCGCGGGTCTGCCGTTTTCGCTGCTGGCGGTGGATTTCCCGCCCATGATCGCCAAAGGGCTGGATATGCTCGCGGGCTGCGCCACGCCGGTGGCGCTGCTCAGCATCGGCGCGGGCTTCGAGGGCGCGAAGGCGATCAAAAAGCTGGGGCCGACCTGCGCCGCGACCTTCATCAAGCTGGTGCTGCTGCCGGTGATCTTCCTGCCCATCGCCGCATGGATGGGCTTCCGCGATCAGGCGATGGTCGCGCTGGTCATTTTGTGCGGCGCGCCGAGCACGGTCTCGGGCTATGTGATGGCAAAGAATATGGGCGGCGACCATGTGCTGTCGGCGTCTATTGTGGTGCTGAGCACCGCGCTCAGCGCGGTCACGCTGACGGCGACGCTGTTCATCCTGCGCACAATGGGATTGATATGAGAAAAGGCGGCGCGAAAGCGCCGCCTTGACATTGCCCCTCCGGGCTGGTATTGTAATAACAACAATGCCAGTTTGGAGGGGATTTTTCATGCCGGATTTCACAAATATTGATGCGATGCAGTTTTTCGACCGCCGTCCGCGCGAGCTGGCGCTCTATCAGGATTTCGAGCGCAAGGTGCAGGACATCTGTCCGGACACCCACATCCGCGTGCAGAAAACCCAGATCACGTTTGAAAACCGGCACGGCTTTGCATTTGTATCCCTGCCGCGCCGCAAAATCAAGGAACCGACCATCGTCGTCAGCTTCGGCCTGTCCTATCGGGTGGATTCCCAGCGCATCTGGGTGGCAACCGAGCCGTATCCCAACCGCTGGACGCACCATGTGCTGGTGTCGGACGAAACGCAGCTGGATGACGAACTGTTGGGCTGGATCAAAGAGGCCGCCGCGAATGCGGCGGCCAAATGAGGCTCATTCATAGTCTTTATCCAGGCTTTTACCGCAGTAGCGGCACGCGCGGGCGCGCCATTCAGGAACGGGCAGTCGGTGGCCGCAGTGCGGGCAGCGGACAGCGAACGCGCCCCACAGGATGCCGGCCAGAGCCAGCAGCAGGCTGATCAGGTGTATGCCGCGCGCAAGATACGGAAGTGACGGCGCAGCCCAAATGAAAGGGATAGCAAACAACTCTGTGCCGGCGGCTGCATACAACAGACCCGCCGTGATCTGAATTCGTCTGGTCAGCTTCATGAAAAACGCTCCTTTCCCTTTTTCTGCCTTTATTATAGCACAAGGCGTTCGGCCTTACAACCGCAAGCAAAGGAAAATGCAAATTTATGCTCACCTACCACCTTGACCCGCACAGCAAAACGCCCTTATATGAGCAGCTTTACCGCGCCGTGCGCGCGGATATCATGTCCGGCACGCTTGCGGGCGGCGCCCGTCTGCCGAGCAAGCGCCAGCTGGCCGCGAACCTGCGCGTCAGCCAGATCACGGTCGAGACCGCCTATGGCCAGCTTCTCGCGGAGGGCTATATCGTCTCCGAGCCGCGGCGCGGATATTTTGTGCAGAAGCAGCTTGCCGCGCCCATGCCGGCGCAGCAGTCCAAGGAAGCGCTGACGCATCCGCACGCCGCGCCAAAGGACGATTGCAGATACGATTTCCGCACCAACATTGTGGATACCGGCTGCTTCCCGTTCGCTACCTGGGCGCGGCTGTCGCGCAGTGTGCTGAGCGAATATTCCGACCGCCTTCTGCGCGCCACCGATCCCTGCGGCGCGGTCGAACTGCGTGAGCAGATCGCGCGGTATTTGTATGATTTTCGCGGGATCAATATTTCGCCGGACAATATCCTTGTCGGCGCGGGATCGGAATATTTGATGCACCTTGTCATCCAGCTATTGGGACGCGACCGCGTGTATGCGCTCGAAAATCCGGGCTACCGCAAGCTGTATCAGATCTTCGCGGACAACGGAGCGGCGGTACGTCCGCTTCCGCTGGATAAAAGCGGCCTGCGTGCGGATGCCCTTGCCGCGAGCGATGCTTCGGTGGTTTATTTGACGCCGTCACATCATTTTCCGCTCGGTACGGTCATGCCTGCCGCACGCCGTATGGAGCTGCTGCGCTGGGCGTCCGCCGCGCCCGACCGTTATATCATTGAGGATGATTACGACAGCGAGTTCCGCTATGCGTCGCGCCCCATCCCCGCGCTGGGCGAACTGGACCACGCGGGACGGGTAGTATATGTCAATACATTCGCCAAAAGCCTTTCCCCCAGCCTGCGCATCGGCTATCTCGTGCTGCCGGATGCGCTGATGGCGCGTTACCGCGAGCGGTTTTCGCTTTATTCCTCCACAGTGCCCAGCTTTGAGCAGTATACGCTTGCCGCGTTCATGCGCACGGGCGGGTTCGAGCGGCATATCAGCCGCAGCCGAAAGGTATATCAGGCGCGGCGCGATGCACTGATGGCGGCGCTCGGCCGTGAGCTGACAGAGCTGCCGCATGAGGTATCGCGTTCGGAGGCGGGGCTGCACCTGCTGCTGCATATGCGTAACGGCATGATGGAGCGGGAACTGGTCGAGCGGGCGCGCGCGGCAGGCGTGCGGGTATATGGATTGTCCGCGTACTACACGCCGCCGGTCAAGCCGCCGAAAGCGACGCTGGTGCTCGGCTATGCGGGCCTGACCGAACAGCAGATCGATGAGGCCGCTGCGCTGCTTCGGCAGGCGTGGTCATAACTGGGATGGGACAATGAGGAAAAAAACAAGCCCGGCTGAAACGCCGGGCTTGTGGCTGTTTGCAATTGGGTTTCCGATCGAATTTTACGGCTTACCGCAAAATTTGATGAGCGCCGCAGCCTCAAACAGCTCCGGAACCGTTTTTGTATTACCGGCGGCAGATGCGGCAGATTTCGGTTGCGGTGATCTGCGGGGGCAGGCTTCTGGTGGAAGCGCCGCTGTAACGGATGCGGGCGCAGTCGCCCGGGCGGAAACAGCGGGTGCCCTGTGTGTGTACAAGGATTTGTCGGCAGGTGCAGCTGTCGCAGACGAGCAGCGCGCCGTCCAGCACGGCAAGCACCGTTGCGCATATGGTCATGGTATCACCTCGGATTATGGTCTCACTGCCAGTTTATGCGGCAGAAACCCAAGAGGTGTACTGAGACAGAAAAAAACCCCGTCCCGCATGCCGGACAGGGCTTTGCCATATGGAGCGGATGATGGGAGTCGAACCCACCTATGCAGCTTGGGAAGCTGCCGTTCTACCGATGAACTACACCCGCAGATAACAGTATATATTTTACTGTTCATGCGGCAGTTTGTCAAGGGGAAACTAAATGTAAACCAATTAAATGAATATAGTTGACAATGGGGCGGCGAGATGGTATACTGCTCTCAGAAATCGGAAAACACGGGGGAGCTTTTATGGAACAGAGTAAACAAACCCATATCCGTATGCTGGCGCTGAGCGCACTGTTTACCGCGCTGATCGCGGTCGGCGCGTTCATTCGCATACCGGTACCGATGTGGCCCTTCACCCTGCAAACGCTGTTCACGGCGCTGGCCGGATTGCTGCTTGGCCCGCGCTACGGCACACTCGCGTGTGTGGCGTATATGGTGCTGGGGCTTGTGGGACTGCCTGTTTTTACAGGGGGCGGCGGGCCGCAGTATATCTTTCAGCCGACCTTCGGCTGCATCGCAGGCTTCGCGGCGGGCGCATGGCTGGCCGGGATGATCGTGTGCCGCGCTGAAAGACGCGGGTTCCGCCTGTTTCTGCTGGCGGCGCTTGCAGATATGGCGGTGGTCTATGTGGTCGGTATGGCGTGGTTTTGGTGCGTTCGGACATTTTATATGGATGATCCGATCGGCGTATGGACGCTGTTTGTCACCTGCTTTGTGCCTACCATCGGCGTGGATGTGCTTAAGGCCGTCCTGGCGGCGGGAATGGCGGCGCGCCTTTTTCCCGCACTTTCGCATAATTAAAGCTGCGGCAGGAATTCCTGCCGCAAAGAAAGAGCAGAGGACGCTGTATGCGTCCTTTTCTTTTACGGCACGCTATGGTATACTGTATAACAAAGAAAAAGAACAAATCTGGAAAGGATCTGCTATGTTCAGGAAAACCAAAGCGGGAAAAGCGATCGATGCGCGCCGCCGCGCGCGCCTCTTGACCATTCGCGGCGTATTATCATTTTTCATTATTTTAACGCTGATTCGCTCGATCTTCATGCAGCGGTATGAAAACGTGTTTGTCTGCGTGTTGTCGCTGGTGCTGTTCTGTGTGCCCGTGCTGATTGAGCGCAGCTTGGATATCGATATTCCGCCGGTGATGGAGGGCATTATTTACTGCTTTATCTTTGCCGCGGAAATATTGGGCGAGATCAATTCGTTTTATACCATCATCCCCGGGTGGGATACCATGCTGCATACCATCAACGGCTTTCTGGTCGCGGCGGTGGGGTTCTGTCTGGTCGATCTGTTTGAACGAAGCGAACGCTTTTCCTTCAAGCTGTCGCCGCTGTTTTTGGCGATTGTGGCGTTCTGCTTTTCCATGACGGTCGGCGTGCTGTGGGAATTTTTCGAATTCGGCGCGGATCAGCTGATCGGAACGGACATGCAGAAGGATTTTATCGTCGAGGAGGTCAATTCGGTTTCGCTCAATCCCTCGGGGCTGAATACGGTCATTCATGAGCCGATCGAAAGCCTTGTTGTCAATGGTGAGGACTGGATGGAGTTTCCGGGCGGCTATCTGGATATCGGCCTGAGCGATACGATGAAGGATTTGCAGGTGAACTTTATCGGCGCGGTGGCATTTTCGGTGATCGGATATTTTTATGTGAAGAGCCGCGGCAAGGGGAAGATCGCTGCGTCCCTCATCCCAATCGTGCTTGATCCGGAGGGGAGCGGCGAAAAGAAAGAAAATGCGCAAAAAAATACACCGGACAGGGAACCCGAGGACGAATAACTCCGTCTAACCGCACAGTACAACAAGTAAGGGGAGAAACAACAATGAAGAAACAGGTTACCGCGGCGGCGCTTGCCGCGATGTTGGCGGCAGGCGCGCTGCCAATCTCGGCCTGCGCGGCGGGCGCGGGAGATCAGGCGCCGGTGCGCACGCCCGCGCTCAATACCACCGACCACATTCAATATATGAATGGCTATTCGGACGGCACCTTCCGTCCGGATGCGACCATCACCCGTGCGGAGGCCTGCAAGTTGCTGACCGGCCTGCTGGTCGAAAAATCAGGCGGCGGGGACTATGCGTTTATGGACGTGCCTGCCGAAGCCTGGTATGCCGAGGCTGTCAGTGAAATGACCGGATTTTCGCTTGTAAACGGCTATGCGGACGGCACTTTCCGACCGGACGCGACCATCACCCGCGCGGAATTCGTCACCATCCTGACCCGCTTCCCGCATGACGATATCGGTACGGATAAGCGCTTTGCCGATGTGCCGGCCACCCATTGGGCATATGATGAGGTGCAGACTGCGCTGGCGCAGGGCTGGCTGTCGGCAGAGGATGCGAACAGCACCTTCCGTCCGGATGATGCAATCACCCGCGCCGAGGTCGTCACCATCTTAAACCGCGTGCTCGGCCGCTCGGGCGACGCTGTGATGGCCTCCACGGGCGAGGGCATCCGCGTGATGCCGGATGTGCCGGATACGCACTGGGCATATCTGGACATTCTGGAAGCCACCACCGACCATGAGTACGAGAAAAACAATGGTGTGGAAAGCTGGACGAGCTATGATAAGGAAACCACCGAGCTTTCCGAGGGATGGCATAACATTGACGGTATGCTGTTCCATGTGAACGCGGACCGGCAGTTTGACCGCAATACCACGGTGGACGGTCTGGAACTGGACCGCAACGGCCGTTATACCACCGGCTCGGAAGAGCTGGACGGTCTGCTGGCAGACGCGGTCGCCGGTGTGGTCACCGATGACATGACCCAGATGGAGAAGCTGCGCGCGGTGTACGATTATGCCAAGGAGACCTTCGGCTATCTGGGCATCGGCGAGGTCGATACCAGCAAGGACGGCTGGGAGATCGAGCAGGCGGTCAACATGCTGAAGAATAAGCGCGGCAACTGCTATTCGTGGTCGAGCGTATTCACCTATCTGGCGCGTCAGGTCGGCTTTGACGCACATGCGATCGCTGGCACGGGTATTTCGCCCAAGGGAAGCGAGTCCGTACATGCCTGGACGGAAATCACGATCGACGGCGTGCCCTATACCTTTGATCCGCAGATCGAAAGCGTTTACGCTTCGCGCTACGGCGAAAATTATGACCTGTTCATGAAGCAGTACGGCGAGGCCGAGTGGGGCTATGTCAAGTCCGAGGAGACCGAGCCCGAGCAGCCGGAAGCGCCCGAGGCGGATGCGGCGCTGGTCGAACTGATGGAAAAGGTTTACGGCGACCAGCCTTACGGCGGCATGGTGATGCAGACCGTACTGTATGACGGTCTGGGCGCGGACGGCATGAGCCGCGGTCTGGAGTGGTATCTTGGTACAGCGGATATCGATTTTGAAGCAGGCCTTGCCTCCGAGTCCGCGATGACCTCGCAGGCACATTCGATCGTGCTGCTGCGCATGCCGCAGGGTGCGGATATGGAAGCGGCCAAGGCAAAGATCGCCGAGAGCATCGACCCGTTCAAGTGGATCTGCGTCGGCGTCGAGCCGGATAAGGTCCGTGTCGAGAGCAACGGCGACCTGATCTGTGTCGTGCTGGACGATACGAACGGCGACTACTACGCAGAGAACTTTCTGTCTCTCGCAGTAGCCGAGTAAAATACACATGCAACAGGCCCGCAGCCAACTGGCTGCGGGCCTTTCTTATACATAAAGATAATCCGCCATGACCGGCTGCAAGCCGTGCGCCTCGATCGCCTGATAGACCTCGTCCACCGAACGGCCGTCCGAGATTTCAAACTGCTCGTCGCCTTTTTCCTCGCCGGAGTGCCCGCCGATGCCGACGTCCACGCCCGCAGAGATCTTGGTCGCGGCGATGCCGATGATATTGTCGCGGAAGCCCGCGCGCTCACGTGTCGAAATGGTGATGGATGCAAACGGCATAAAGATACGGTACGCGCATACCACCTGCAAAAGCTGCGCTTCATGCACATCCTTGGGGCCCACCTTGTCATTATTGATGATCGGCCGCAGGCGCGGGCAGGAGAACGCGATCTCCGCATAGGGGTACTTGCGCTGGAGCAGATACGCGTGCATACCGGTTGCAAACGCGTCTTTTCGGAAGTCGGACAGGCCGAGCAGCGCCGCAAAACCCACGCCGCGCATACCGCCCATCAGGGCGCGCTCCTGCGCATTCAGGCGATACGGGAAAATGCGCTTGTGCCCGCCGAGATGCAGGGTTTTGTACTTGTCCGCGTCGTAGGTTTCCTGAAAAACGGTCACATAATCCACGCCGCATTCGTGCAGATAGGCGTATTCGTCTACATTGAGCGGATAAATTTCAATGCCGATCACGCGGAAATATTTGCGCGCGAGTTTTACCGCTTCGCCGATGTAGCTGACCGGCGACATTGTGCGGCTTTCGCCGGTCAGGAGCAGGATCTCCTGCAAACCGGTCTCCGCAATGGCTTTCAGCTCCTGCTCGACCTCGTCCATGTCGAGCTTGGCGCGGCGGATCTTATTATGGCAGTTGAAGCCGCAGTAAATGCAGTAATTCTCGCAGTAGTTGGCGATGTACAGCGGTGTAAACATCTGCACCGAATTGCCGAAGTGCTTGCGCGTCTCGGCCTGCGCGCGCTGCGCCATCTGCTCGAGGAAGGGCGCGGCGGCG
>DXDO01000120.1 GCA_019115425.1 Candidatus Agathobaculum merdigallinarum
ATTGAACTACACCCGCGGGTTTTTCTGACGCTTAAATAGTATACCAAGCCTTGCGTGGTTTGTCAACATGTTTTTCCGTTTTCATTGTTTCTTTCCAAAAAAAATTTTGAAAAGCACCGGCGCGTCATAAAAAAGACAGACGGCCATGCTATACTGAAAGCACAAAGGGAGGGGATCGCGATGGGCTACTCGATTTTGCTTGCCGAGGATGAGCGCGACATGCGCGAGGTGGTTGCGGATTACTTTGCGGAAAGAAGCGGCGGGACGATGACGGTCGAGGCCGCGGCGGACGGAGACACCGCGCTTGCCATGATCGAGGCGCGCGCCTACGATCTGCTGCTGCTCGACATCATGCTGCCGGGCATGGACGGCTTTGCGCTGTGCCGCGCGGCGCGGGAGGGGGGCGACGTGCCCATCCTGTTCGTGACCGCCCGCGAGGATGAGCAGGACAAGCTGCACGGCTACGGCCTCGGTGCGGACGATTACGTGGTCAAGCCCTTTTCGCTGGCCGTATTATATGCAAAAGCGCAGGCGCTCATTCGCCGCGCCAAGGGGCTGACGCAGGGCGATGTACTGACCGCAGGGGCGCTCGTGCTCGACCCCGCACACGGCACGGTAACGGCGGGCGGCAGGCCGGTCGCACTCCCGCCCAAGGAATTTGCCCTGCTGCGGGCGCTGATGGAGCGCAAAAACCGCGTGCTGACGCGCGATGAGCTGTTAAATCTCGCGTGGGGGTGGGATTACGACGGCACCGACCGCGTGATCGACAGCCATATCAAAAAGCTGCGGCGCGCGCTGGGGGCGCACGCGGGCTGCATCAAAACCGTGGTCAAGCAGGGCTATAAATTGGAGGTGGATGGAGATGAAAGTAAAACGTAGGAATTATTGGAGCTTCTTCTGGCGCGTGGGCGCGGGGTTCCTCGCATTCTGGCTGGCGGTCATGGCGGGGTTTACCCTGCTGCTGGGCTGGCAGACCGCGCAGGAGATGCATACTGTCATGACGGAAAATCTGAAACATTTCTATAACGACTGGCTGCAAGAGCAGCTCCATTGGTATGAGGCAGATGAGTTCGACAGAAGTCTGAAAGAATTTCTGGATCACCCGTTCGCAAACGACGAATATCTGGATGATTACGTCGACACGACCATTACGGAAACCGCCGTGCTGTCGGCGGACAATGAAATATTTCAGGACGACACCGGCTGGCTGCGGGCGATCGAGGAAGACTGGCAGAAACGCATCGACGCAGGCGAAGAAGTACCGACCTATGGAGTGGTATTGGACGGACAGCCCAAGCGGGTTTATGAAGCCGCTATGGCTTGGATGGATAAAGGCGTCTCGTATCCCAGCGTAGCGGTTGAGGGTTGGCTGGTGGACGGTCGAATCTACCCGAAGAATATCATCGTGCAGCAGCGGGGCTACGATGAGGAAAGAGGTACAGGCGTGGATATCGGCGAGCCGGTGATCACCGAATGCCAGTATGATGCTGCACAGTTCGCAGGCAAGGAAACACAGCTCTTTCAGATTCGCAGAGCAATAATACCGGGCAATACAGATACGCCATTAGAGGAGCAGATCGCCAGTGTTTCCAACCCGCGCCGTCTGGCGCTGCGCGAGTGGGTTACCACGCCACAGCAAGGTACGGGCAGCTATCAGGAGAGCGTCAAACCGTGGCTGGTCACCATGTACCGGCACAGGGTCGTGCAAACCTCGGCAGCGCCGGAGGGATACGTCATTGCGCAGTACGCCTCCGAAGGCTACCCCATCAAAGAGTGCCTGCCCATCCTGGAACCGGTTTACGGCTTCAGCTTCGCGCTGGCGGTGCTGTTCAGTGCCATCCTCGCCTTCGCCCTGCTTCGCGTGTGGCGCAAGCAGGAGCGTGTCGAGCAGGCGCGCCGCGACACCACCGCCGCGCTTGCGCACGAGCTGAAAACGCCGCTCTCCGTGCTGTCCGCGACCGCCGAGCTGCTATCAAGCGACATGGCGCAGGACAAGCGCGCGCACTATCTGGACGTCATCCGCCAGCAGGCGGAGCGCATGGACGGCAGCGTGCGGCAGATGCTCGAGCTGTCCCGGCTGGAGGCGGGCGCGAAGGCGCTTCGGCGCGAGCGGTTTGCGCTCTCCGACCTCGCGCAGGAGCGGCTGGATGCGGCCGTCCCGCCGGACACCAACCTGCACACCGAGGTCACCGTGAGCGGCACGGATGAGGTTGACGCCGACCGCGCCCTGCTCGCCCGCGCGCTGGACGCGATTTTGGAAAACGCGGTGCAGCACACCGCGCCGGGCGGCAGCATCACAGTCCGTATTGCAAACGGTGTGTGTTCAGTCGTCAACATGGGCGCGCCCATCCCGCCCGACGCGCTGCCCCGTCTGTGGGAGGCGTATTATCAGGCGGACGCGTCGCGCGCCCCCAAGGGGAACGGGCTGGGGCTGTCGATCGCGAAGGCTGTGTTCGACCTGCACGGCTACGCCTACGGCGCGGAGAACACGGACGAAGGCCCGCGGTTCTGGTTCCGGTTTAGGTAGGCCGCTCCCGCAGAGCAAAGGAAGGATAGACGCGGAAAAGCCGCCCACACGGGCGGCTTTTCATGCGTTTGGCGTTATTGCAGGTCGATCGTGACGGCCTGGTCTTCGAGCAGGGTCAGCTCGTTTGGCTGCCAGAAGGATACATCCGTGATCTGGGCGATCTGCTCCGGCGTCGCGTCCGGATACTCGATCGTGGTGATGCACAGGGCGTTTTCCCTGTCATAAGAGAAATCCATATAGCAGTCAACCAGATGATCGAGCGGCGTGCCGTCCGCCAGCAGCAGGGTGAACTGTGCATTGCAGTAATTCAGCGCACCACGGAAAGAGAATGTCGCGGTAGCCTGCTTTTCGCCGATTTCAAGGCTTTCGAGCGTGAAACCGCCTGCGGAAGCGTCGGTCAGCGGCAGGCTGTCCAGCGAACCAGTCACCTCATGCGAGCGCCCCTCGTCAAGATAGGGGATCAGCGTGACCGACTTCGTATCCAGATCTGCGCCGAGGAACTCAAAACTGTTGGTCGCACGGCTGATCAGACTGCCGCCGACACTGCCGATATTTAGTACGGGAAGGAAATTGCCTTGGTCATCGCGCAGAACGAAGCTGGTCAGGGGATTTTCGGCCCACTCACTGAGTGTGATCGTGGAGCCGAACGGGGAAATGGATACGCGCTCAATACGCGGCTTGCTATTGACAGTATACGAGTCGCCGATGTCGTTTACGCCGGAAAAGTGAACGGTGAAATCCTGCTTTGGCTCGACGGTCAGCGTCTCAACCGCGACCGCACTCTTGTCGACCGACATCTCAAACTGGAAATTGGAGTTACGAATGTCGCTCGTGCCGCCGTCATACAGCAGCAGGTCGAACTGGTCGGGCAGCGCCTCTTTCAGGATGATGCGTTGCACAGCGGTGAGCGTGTATTCATCTACGAGTTCGGCTTCTTTTTCAATGGGGCCTGATGTATCCAGCGCCTCGCCGTTGATTTCAACAAAGAAATTCGGCGCCGTCCATTCGATACGCGTGGACAACGGGGTCTGCTCGCCCTCCCGCAGCTCGATCGGCGTTTCGCTTTTCAGCGTGGAGAAAATCATCAGATAGCTGTCATCCACTGCGATATTGTCGATGGTCAGTGTCTGATCGCCGTTCGTGTCGCTCATACCGACCGCGGCGTTATATTTTTCGTATTTGCCTTGATAATTCGCATACTCCGAGCCGCTGTTCTGCTCAAAATAGTCGATCGCGTTCCGCGCCATCTCGAGCACAGCGGGCGCGGCCGCCGCTCCGACCACCATCGCCGCCGCCACACCGATGCACACGGCGAGCCGCGGCGCGCGGCGCTTCTTCGCGGGCTGCACCTCGGCGGGCAGGGTGTCCAGCAGCGCGTCCATGCGCTCCTCAAATCCCGCAGGGACGGGGCTGCCCTCCTGCCCCGCACGCGCTTTCAGCTTTTCGTCAAACGTCATGTCTCATTCCTCCTCCAGAAGCGTGCGCAGGCGGCTTCGTGCGCGGGACAGGCGGCTGCGCACCGTGCCCTCGCGCACGCCGATCGCCTTGGCGATCTCCGCGGTCGTCATGTCCTCGTAGTAGTACAGCACGGTCGCGACGCGGTAGTCCTCGGGCAGGCGGCAGACCGCGTCCCAGAGCGTAAAGTCGTGCCGATCCTCCGCGCCGCCCGCGAGCGGCTCCAGATCGTCCGTATAGGTCACGCGCGCGCCCTTGCGGCGGTGCTCATATGCACAGTTGACCGCGATCTTGATGAGCCAGCCCTTAAGTGCCTTTTCGTCACGCAGACGGCCAAACGCCTGCCATGCGCGGAGAACCGCTTCGCTGACCGCGTCCTCAGCGTCCGCGTCGCTGTCCAGCAGCACGCGCGCCGCGCGGTACATGGTGTGGCGGTGCGCTGTGACCGCGGCGGCAAACCGCTCGCGCGCATCCTCCTGTATACCAGTCAATATCATTTCCATCGTGTCACCTCGTCTCATCGTCCGGACACTATAAGGATGCGCAGGGACTGGGAAATGCTCCCGACAGGGAAGAAATTTTTTTGAGACAGTTTATCCGAAAAGCTGGCTGGGCAGGCGGTGCTTTTCGCGCGGCGGGAAGGATGCGTCAAATGCCTCCACGTCCTCGGGCGTGATGGAGAAGAACACCTCGCTCTCGGTGAGCACGCCCGCGGGCAGGGTGTCCGCCGCGAGCGGCATCGCCATCAGATAGTCCGAGCTGTTCTCTTCCGCGTCCGTGATGCCGAAGTCCCGTCCCGACCGGAAACCGAAGCGGGGGTAGTAGTCCGGACTGCCGGTCAGCGCCACGCCCGCAAAGCCCATCTCCTTCGCTTTTTCCAGCGAATGCCGCACAAGCGCGGCGCCGACGCCACGGCGCTGATAGTCCGGCCGCACGGACAGCGGCCCGAAAATGACGATAGGGAATCGAGTACCGTCCGGCTGGACGATAGCCGCGCGGCTATACATGATATTGCCGATGATCTCATCGCCGCCCAAAGCGACAAAGTCCAGTTCCGGAATAAAGTCCGGATGGGTGCGCAGGCGGTGCGCAACCAAATGTTCATCGCAGCCGGGCTTGTAGATGTCCCAGAAGGCGTCGCGGGTGAGTTCTTCTACAGTGCGGTAGTCGCTGGGCTGCTCCAGACGGATTACAACGTTGTTCATGGTTAAAATCCTCCTTGTTTGCAAAAGCCGCCCATTGGGGCG
Organism: Candidatus Agathobaculum merdigallinarum; assembly: GCA_019115425.1. Lineage (GTDB taxonomy): Bacteria > Bacillota > Clostridia > Oscillospirales > Butyricicoccaceae > Agathobaculum > Agathobaculum merdigallinarum. The sequence continues at coordinate 5,230 of DXDO01000120.1, forward strand.
GCTTTTCTCGTTTTTCATGATTAGATGGTTTCCAGCACCATCTTGCCGTCCGCCGCGCGCAGATATGCGCCGGTGAGCGGGCGGTCGCCCGTGACGATCGCGGTCGCGAGCGGGTTTTCGATCTCCTTTTCGATCAGGCGGCGCAGGTTGCGCGCGCCGAACTTGATGGAGAAAGATTTATCCACCAGCCAGTCGAGCAGGCTGTCGTCCCAGGTCAGGCGGATACCCTTGTCGGACAGCGTATTGCGCAGCTCGCCCAGCATGATGGTCGAAATGCGGCGGAAGTCCGCCTCGGTGAGCTGATTGAATGCAATGATCTCGTCGATGCGGTTGAGAAACTCGGGGCGCATGATGTCCTCGAGCGCCTTCATCGCGCGTTCCTTGCTCTGCTGGGACAGCGTGCGGCCGAAGCCCGCGGGCGTGCCGCTGGTCTGCGAGCCGGCGTTCGAAGTCATGACGATCACCGCATTCTCAAAGCTGACCACGCGGCCCTGCGCGTCGGTCAGGCGGCCGTCATCCAGAATCTGCAAAAGGGCGTTGAGCACATCCGGATGCGCCTTTTCGATCTCGTCGAACAGCACGACCGAGTATGGGCGGCGGCGGATCTTTTCGGTCAGCTGCCCTGCTTCATCATAGCCGACATAGCCCGGGGGCGAGCCGATCAGGCGGGAGACCGTGTGCTTTTCCATATATTCCGACATGTCGAGCCGCACCAGCGCGTCCGGCGAGTCGAACAGATCGAGCGCAAGCTGCTTGACCAGCTCGGTCTTGCCCACGCCAGTCGGGCCGACGAACAGGAAGGACGCGGGCTTGCGCTTGGGACTGATGCCCGCGCGCGAGCGGCGGATGGACGCACAGACCGCGTCCACGGCCTCGTCCTGGCCGATGACGTGCGCCTTGAGGCGTTCCTCCATGCCTTTGAGCCGCACGGACTCCTGCGCTGCAACCTTAGAGGCGGGGATACCGGTCCAGATCTCAATGACCGAGGCAAGCAGCTGTTCGTCAACCGCCGGAGCAGGCTTGGTCAGCAGCTCATGCAGCCGCCCCTCGACCTGCAGCAGACGCTGACGGCAGGACGCGATGCGGGCATAGGTGTCCTCCTGCT
>DXDO01000121.1 GCA_019115425.1 Candidatus Agathobaculum merdigallinarum
TGCAGAAGTTTTCAAACTTTTTCATAGAGTATTATACCATCTTTCCGAATGTTATCCAGAAGTGCAGTATCGACTGGACGATCTAAATCAACAACGTCATATTTGAGCAGGGTGTCGGTTTCCTCGTCTACGGCCAGCGCAAAGGCAGAGGTGTTTCCGCCGCTTACTGCAAGGTCGATATCGCTGCGTTCCTTAAAATCCCCTCTTGCGCGGGAGCCAAACAGGATTACGCTGCGCAGATCATATTGTTCAGCAATGGAGCGGATCTGTTCCAGAACTATTGCACGGATGCCTGTTTTTTCAAGCAGCATACCACCCCTCCTTGTTGGATTGCCTATAAGTGGATAACTGATAAGCAGATTATCTATATTATAGCAAAATCCGCCATGGTCGTAAAGCAAGATGCTGTCGGCTTTTGGCCGATGTATTACTATAAGATCGGTACAGGCTCTGACACATGTCAAAATCCCGAAACCGACCCGATTGTCTTTCGGCTATGTCACATGGGTATACCTTAGGACCGCATCCACTTTGCACCCAAGCACATGGAAAGACTTTGCTTCCCGCAGGCGTGCGCTTTCTGGAAGGCGTGATCGAGCTGAAAGGCCACGCGGGGCAGGTAGCCCGCATCCTCCAGCAGCGTGAAAAGCGGGAAAAAGATGGCCATGGGCGGCAGCATGACCGATACGACGGTCGCTAGTACACGCCACAGGCCGTCCGTGAGCAGCGAGACTGCAAACGGCGGCAAACCGATTGCGGACAGGACGGCGGCAAGCGGCGCGCTCAGGCTGAGCAGATGTTCGCCAAGCCAGTCGCTGGGCGCATTGGCACCGGATAAAGTGATGTAAAACACCATGGCGAGCAGAAGCAGCATGAGCGGCATGCCCCAGCGGCGGCTGAGAAGGATGCGGTCGAGTTGACGGTCGCGCGTGCAGGCGGTTTCGGGCATCCGCACACAGGTCAGGGTGATTTCTTCTGCCCGCAGTGCGGCCGCGGCGGTGATCATGTCGTCAATCTGCTCGGAGGTCATGCCGGAAGGCGGCTGCCGGACGAGCGCCTCCAGCGCTTCCGTGCGGGACAGGCCGGAACGCTGTACCGCGTTTTCGATGATATCCGGATAGCGGATAGCGGCGACAGGGGACGGCCTGCGCTGTTCCAACGCGCGGCACACCGTCCCTGTCAGCTGTGGTAGACCGCGCCCGCGCCGTGCCGCGCAGGGTACGACAGGAATGCCCAGTTCGCGTTCGAGCGCATGTGTGTCGATGCGGATATGTTTTTTGCGCGCCTCATCCATCAAATTGAGACAGAGTACCGCGCGGGATGTGAGTTCAAGCGCCTGCAAAATGAGAATCAGGTTGCGTTCCAAACAGGTCGCATCCGCAACCAGTATGGTCATATCCGCTTCGCCCGAGGCTAGAAAGTCGCGCGCGGCCTGCTCCTCGGCGGAGCGGGCGCGCAGTGAATAAGTACCCGGCAGATCGACTAGCGTCAGCCGCGTGCTGCCGCAGTGCATCGTCCCGTAGGCGTTCGATACGGTTTTGCCGCTCCAGTTGCCGGTATGCTGGCGGCTGCCGGTCAATGCGTTGAACACAGTCGATTTACCGACGTTGGGGTTGCCTGCAAGCGCGATGACCGGCGCGTGCTCCTCTGTCCTCAAGGCGCCACCCCAACTTCGATCCGTGCGGCGTCTGTCTCCCGCAGCGCGATCACTGCGCCGCGGATTAGATAGGCGGTCGGGTCGCCCGCGGCGGCGCGCTGGATACAGGTCACCCGCGTGCCCGCCACCAGCCCGAGGTCCTGCAATCGGCGGCGCATCCCGCCGGAAAGACGCAGCGCGCGCACCCGCGCCCCTTCGCCCTCGGGCAGGCGGGACAGCGGAAAAATGCTTTCATGCTTCATGGTCTCAGTCCTTACTGGCTTCTCAGATATGGCCGCGATCCTGTTTAAGAGGGCGGCTGTTTCATGCTATGCGGGAGGATGGCGGGATGTGTAGTTGTCGAATAAAGCTTGTATATATGACAAAGAAGAGGTATCATATACTTACATGATTTGTATGTTCAATCAAAACGGAAAGGGGAATGTGATATGAAGGGAAAAGCACTTACTTCGATAGCACTGCTTGCTTGTGCGCTGATCGCAACGGCGGGAGCTGCAACGACCACAGCAGTGCCGTCCACCAATAAGATCTTCGTCGATGGTGAGCAGGCCAACGTCGCCGCCTATAGGATCAACGGCAACAACTACTTCAAACTTCGCGATCTGGCAGCGATCCTTTCGGGCACCGATGTTCAGTTCGAAGTAACGTGGGATCGAGCAACAGGCAGCATCACGCTGACGGCGGGTAAGGCATATACCACCGTTGGCGGCGAGCTTGGCGCTATTCCTGCCGCCAACCAGACGGCGGAAGACTCGACGGCGGTTGTGTACCGTGACGGCGTTCAAGTAGACTATACGGGCTACAATATCAACGACAACAACTTCTACAAGCTGCGCGATATCGCTGCTGATTTTGACTTCAATGTGACGTGGGACGGCGCAAACCAGCGCGTTGATATTTTGACCACGCAAGGTTACAACAAGCCAAGCAGGGTAGAACTGCTGCCAATCGATTACCTTGGTATGACGATGGATGAGCTTGGCGAGCGGTGGGGATTCACGTTCACCTATCTGGATTACTGGTACAGCGGTAACGCCAAAGGCGTTTATTACGATGACCTGCGGGTGCCAATGGTCTTCTACTATTACGACGCGGATTTCGCGGGGCATGCACAGGGACCGGAGAAGATCATCATGGTTTCGCTCGGACAAAGTGCCTATCCGCAGATCCGTGAGATCGCTCCCAGCTTGCCAATCAATGCGACCTACGCGGATTTGCTTGCCAAAGGTTATCAAACAGAACTCGTTACGGATTCCGATGGAATAAGCGCCGAAAATAATGCAACTGCATATTGCGATATCGAATTGTCCGGCGTGCGGGTAAATTT
>DXDO01000122.1 GCA_019115425.1 Candidatus Agathobaculum merdigallinarum
GACAGGCTCATGCGGTCAAGCAATATGCCGTAGAGCAATTTTGCATCTGTGGATATACCCGCAAATCGGCTATCAGTAAAGAGCAATTTTGGGATGCGGTAGAATGAGTATTGCTCGCCTTCTGCACCATAATAGTATGGGAGGGAGACTGGTGGTGGCATCCTAATCACCTCGCTTTCTGCTTATAAGAATAGCCGCCTATATGCACTCATACAGGCGGCTATGGTTTGATGCTCTGCATGGAAAGCAGTCGGCTCTCTTGGGTTATTCTTCAAGGCACATGACTACATCAGCAGTGCAAAATATGTCAAAGATTGTCCCCCTTTCTACCGAACCCCATGCGCAGAAAATTAAATGCGGTAAAAAGTTGTGAAATTGGACAAAACATTCAAAACTCTAGTTGTTTTGGGTTCGGATTGTTTTCGGCCTTATTATAACACAATCCTCAATGCGGCGCACAATGCCGGTTGCCTTCATTTACGCGTTCCCTCCCATACGGAATTTCTGGTTGTACAGGTAGTATGACTTTGTGCGCGCAAATTATGTGGTGCGATTCTTGGCAAATTTTGTTGATGCGCCGCCGCGCCCGTCTTTTGCTCGGGCGTATTCTGCCCTTGCCAGCGAAACAGGCTTATGATCGGGCGGTCACGCGTGTGCCGGTGATCACGGCGTGCGGTGCGCCGGTCAGCGGCATGTTAGTATACGGTGTGTTGATTGCTTTGGATTTATACTTTTTGTATATTATCTCGTGATCCCAGTCGAGCAGCACGAGCCGCGCAAAATTGCCCGCTGCGACCGCGCGTCCGGTCAAACCGTATACTTCAGCCGGTGCTTTGCTCATTTTTTCGATCAGCTGCATCGGCGACAGCTTCCCTGTTTTGACCAAATAAGTGTTGCACACGGAAAACGCGGTTTCCAGCCCGGTAATTCCGCTCGGCGCCTTGGCAAATTCGCGTGCTTTTTCCTCCGCCGTGTGCGGCGCGTGGTCGGTTGCGATCATGTCGATCGTGCCGTCTGCGAGCGCTTCGATCAGCGCCTGCCGGTCGGCCTCTTTGCGCAGCGGCGGGTTCATGCGCGCATAGGTGCCGCGCGCCAGCACATCGTCCTCGGTCAGCGAAATATGGTGCGGCGTCACCTCGGCGTAGATCTCCGCGCCGAGCGCCTTGCCCGCGCGGATCAGCGCCGCGGACTGCGCCGAGCTGACATGCTGGAACAGCACACGCGCGCCCGTGTCCAGCGCCAGCGCAATATCGCGGGCGATCATCTCAGTCTCTGCGCTCGCCATTGCCCCGGGTACGCCGAACTGCTTTGCCGCTGCTGAACCGTAGTTTACCCCGGGCGAGGGCACGAGCGACGGCTCCTCCTCGTGGAAGGACAGCAGGATGTCCTGCGCCGCCGCCTGCTCCATCGCCGCGCGGCACAGGCCCGCACTGGTCAGATTGATGCCGTCATCGGTCAGGCAGGGCGCGCCCGCCGCTTTCAGGGCGGCAAAGTCGGTCAGCTCGCTCCCCTTCAATCCCTTTGTCACCGCGCCCGCCTGCAGCACCTCGACTGGACAGTCCTTCGCCTTATCGGTCACATAGCGGATGATCTCGGGCGTGTCGCAGGTCGGCAGGGTGTTCGCCATACAGATCACGGTCGCGTAGCCGCCCGCCGCGGCCGCCGCCGCACCAGTCAGCACATCCTCCTTCTGGGTTTGCCCCGGGTCGCGGAAATGCACATGGCCGTCCACAAAGCCGGGCGAGACGGTCAGCCCCGCGGCGTCATATACTTCGCAGCCCGCAGGCGCGTTGATGTGCGCTGCGACCTGCGCAATCACGCCGTCATCCCCGATCAGCACGTCCATCTTTTCGTCGATATTGGTATACGGGTCGAGCACCCGTCCGTTTTGAATGAGCAGCATAAAGTCTTCTCCCTTCGCAGCCTTTTCGTTTCCGTATCATATGATCTGTATGGTCATTGTACCATTAAAACAGCGGCGCAGGCAATCCCTGCGCCGCTGTTTTCCGGCTTTACATCTGATGATCAAACGTGACAACCGGATTATACCGCCAGTCAATTTCTTTTAATTTATTGCGAATTGTCATCATCAGTTCCCGCTTCGCTTCGTTGTTGTAGCTGAACGGCACGACCACGTCGAAAATCAGATTGATCTGCCGCGCGCCATCCACCACGCGGAAATCATGCATGGACAGGTTCTCGTCGATCTCGTGCAGCACGGCGTCCACCTGCTCGCGCAGCGCCGCGACATGTTCGTTGTTCACGTCGATCGGGTCCATGTGGATCACCAGATACACGCCCGTGCGCTGCCAGACGCGCTTTTCCGCTTCGTCGATCACCTCATGCACCGCCACGAAGTCCGAATCGCTCGGTACCTCGGCGTGCAGCGAGGCCAGCCAGCGGCCCGCGCCGTAATTATGCACGATCAGGTCGTGCACACCCACGATGTACTCGGATTCCATCACCAGCTTTTCAATGCTGCGCGCGATCTCCGGGTCGGCGGCCTCGCCGAGCAGGGGCGCGACCGTGTCGCGCGCAATGCCGAAGCCCGCCCAAATGATAAATGCCGCCACCAATACGCCAATGTACCCGTCCACCGGCAGGGTCGTGAACTGTCCCGCCACCATACCGAGGATGACAACGCCGGTCGTGATCACGTCGTTGCGGCTGTCCTGGCCCGCCGCCATCAGCACAGGCGACTCGATCCGCCGCCCGATCTGCACGTTGAACGCACCCATCCACAGCTTCACCAGCATGGAGACCGCGAGGATCACCACCAGCACCAGAGAAAAGGCCACCGGCTCGGGGTGCAGGATGCGGCCGATCGAGGTTTTGAAGAACTCAAAGCCCACCAGCACGATGATAAACGACACGGCAAGGCCCGCGATATACTCCGTGCGGCCGTAGCCGAACGGGTGCTTCGCGTCCGGCGCCTTGCCGGACAGCTTGAAGCCTACAATCGAGATCAGGCAGGAAAGCCCGTCCGACAGGTTGTTGAATGCATCCGCCGCGATCGAGATAGAGCCTGTGACCAGACCGATCACAACTTTCAGCAGAAACAAAAAAACATTGCACGCGATGCCCACCGCTCCGGACAGCACCCCGTACCGCTCGCGCACGCGCGCGTCCCGCGTATTTTGCGCATCACGGACAAAAAGGCGGATCAGCGCCTTGGTCATAACAATCCCCTCGAATACAAAATATTATATATTGCCGCTATGATTACAATTTGTAATATCATAATTGCCGGAATCCCCAGCATAAAGCTGCGGTGCAGCGTCTTATGCCGGATGAGCAGCATGGTCAGGTAGACGCCCGGCCCTCCGCCGACCAGCGCCCAGAAAAACAGCGTGCGCTCGGGCACACGCCGCCAGCCGCGCGGCGCGGCGAGCTTGTCATAGATGCACACGATCGCGCCGATCACACTGACTGCAATCAAATAGTATAGTACGCCCCGCACGCCCGCATGCCTCCCCGCGAAATTTCTTTTTATTCTAACACATGCGGCCTGACAATGCAAAGAATTTGCGCCAAAAATAGCCATGGCTAACGTATTCTCATTCCTTTTTCACAAAAGCGTTGCGCAGGCTGAAAAAATATGTCATGATAGAACTATAAAAAATCCGAAACAGGAAAGGGGCACTGAGATATGCGAATCGGAACGATCGGAACTGGCAGCATCGTAAGCTGGGTGATGGCCGAGGCGGTGCGCACCGAGGGCATGGCGTGGGAGGCGGTCTGCTCCCGCAGGGAGGAGACCGGCCGCGCGTTGGCCGACCGGTTTGGCGTGCGCAAGGTGTATACCGAGCTCGACGCGCTGCTGGCGGATCCAGAGCTGGACTTTATCTACGTCGCTTCCCCCAACAGTCTGCACTACGAGAAGACCAAAAGGGCGCTGCTGGCGGGCAAAAACGTGATCTGCGAAAAGCCCTTTGCGCCGACGCGCGCGCAGGCGGAGGAGCTTTCCGCGCTCGCACAGGAAAAGCGGCTGTTTCTGTTCGAGGGCATCACGACCATGTTCCTGCCCAATTTCGCGCTGCTGCGCGAAAAATGCGGTGAGATCGGACCGGTGCGGCAGGTTTCCTGCTCGTTCTGCCAGTATTCCAGCAAATATGACGCGCTCTGCGCCGGCGAGACACCCAATGTATTCAATCCGGCGTTTGCGGGCGGCGCGCTGATGGATATCAATCTCTATAACCTGTATTTTGCATACGGTCTGTTCGGCAAGCCGGATCGGCTGACCTATCATGCGCATAAGCACCCGAACGGCATCGACACCAGCGGCGTACTGGTGCTGGAATATCCGGATTTTATATGCCAGTGTACCGGGGCGAAGAACTGCCAGGGGGATAACGGCTCGTTGATTCTGGGAGAGCGGGGCCGCATCCGCGTGGAAGGCCCTGCCAGCATGTGCAGCCGCATCACGGTCGTGACGGAGAGCGGCGAGCAGCCGTTTGACCTGCAAAACGGAGAGACTGCGTGGCATTACGAGATGCGGGAGATCGCAGGTCTGGTTGCAGCCGGCGATTACGAAGCCTGCCGGCGCCGGCTGGAGGATACCGTCGAGGTGGCGGGTCTGCTGGAGCGCGCGCGGCGCAGCGCGGACATTGTATTCCCGGGCATTGACTGAGTCCGGCTCTTTCGCTTTGCCGCAAAAGCGTGTATAATAAAGCTATCCCTCGGGAGAAACAAACATGATCCGGAAACCAACGGAGGAGGTTCGGTTATGGCGGACTTTGTATCTCATCATCTGTTTGGCGGGCAGGCGCTCGCAGTGTTCCCCGCCGCGGTGCAGCAGCTGGCAAAGGCGCATCCGGCGTGCTATTACTGGGGCTGTCAGGGGCCGGACCCGCTGTTTTACCGCAAGATCCTGTTCGGCAGCCCGCTTCACAAGCTGGGCAACCGCATGCACTCGGAGAAAACCGACGAGCTGTTTGCGGCGTTGGCGCGCGGCGTCCACTGCCTGACCGGCGAGGCGCACGAGATCGCCGCGGCGTATTTCTACGGCTTTGTCTGCCATTATGCGCTGGACAGCGAGATCCATCCCTATGTTTACTGCCGTCAGGAGCAGATCCGTTCGGTGGACGCTGGGCTGTCCGCGTCGGCGGTGCATTGCCAAATCGAAAGCGATATCGACTATCTGGTGTATGAGCGGGTGCGTCATGCGCCGGTGACCGAGTTCGATCCGACGGCGCATTACACGCTCGAGCCGGAGGAAAAGGCAGTGCTTTCTGTTTTGCTGCACGCGGTGCTGCAAAATGTATACGCGGCCGTTGTCCCTGTGCGGGATCTGCGCCGCTCGTTTGATGAAATGCTGTCGTGGGAGCGGTTTTTATATGCGGAAAACCGCACGGTCTACCGCGGCGCGCAAAAACTGGAGCGTCTGGTGGGACGCGGCGCGCTGTTGACCGGCCACATGAAGATCGAACGGCCGGAATGGGATGCGCTGAACGAGCAGCATGCGCCGTGGCATAATCTGTGGGCGCCGGAGGAGAAGCGCACGGACTCCGTGTCCGATCTGTTCGGGCTGGCGCGGATCCGCGCAGCCTCGCTCGCTGGGCAGTATACCGCCCAGTTTGATGCGGGCTGGCTGCTGCATTATCATTTCAGCCAGCCGTTTGACAACGGCAGTCCGAAGAAAATCCCCGGCTCCTTCGACTGAATGCGCGGTTTTGCCTCCGGCGAGCCCGTCCACTGTGCGCTCAAGGCACGCAGCCGCCCTTCCCTGCCGCTGTGCGGCAATTCGGTTTGCATACTCGGTTTTGATACAAAAAGCCGTTCCTCTCCTGCGCGGAAAGGAACGGCTTGTATTTTTTCTGAATCGCTGAACAGCTCAGCCCTCGTAATCGTCCTCGTTCTCCCAGTTGTGCCAGACCGCCTGCACATCGTCGTTATCCTCGAGGTTGTCGAGCAGCTTGCGCATCTTGGCCATATCGTCCTCGTTTTCGAGGGTGATATAGTTCTGCGGCACCATCTCGACCTCTGCTTCGACGAAGGAATAGCCCAGCGTCTCGAGCGCCTCGCGCACAGCAGAGAAATCGTCCGGCGTGGTGTAGATCTCAAAGGTGTTCTCGTCCGCCTGGAAGTCCTCGGCGCCCGCCTCGAGCGCCTGCATCATGACGGTGTCCTCGTCCAGCTCACCGCGCTCCATGATGATAACGCCCTTCTTGTCAAACTGCCAGGAAACGCAGTTTGTCGCACCCAGGCCCGCGCCGTACTTGTCGAACAGGTGACGCACGTCCGCAACCGTGCGGTTCTTGTTATCCGTCAGAGTCTCGACAACGACCGCGACGCCGCCGACGCCGTAGCCCTCATAGTTGTTGGCCTCGTAGTTGACCTGGCCGTTTGCGCCCGAATATTTATCCAGCGTGCGCTTGATATTGTCATTGGGCATGTTGTTTGCCTTGGCCTTGGCGATGCAGTCGCGCAGGCGGGCGTTGAAATCCGGATTGGCGGAGCCGCCCTCCTTGATGGCAATGGCCATCTCACGGCCGATCTTGGTGAAAATTTTTGCCTTTTTCGCGTCGTTCGCGCCCTTGCGCTTGGCAATATTATGCCACTTGGAATGTCCCGACATGTTGGAATGTCCCTCTTTCTATCATTAAATAATCTTAAACGAACCTCAAAAAACGCCATACGGCGCAGAAAAATTTTATCAGATTTTTTGCATTTCCGCAATACCTGTGCGTATATTTTTCGCCGGACACGTGCAGACTATGATCGAAAACTTCAAAAAAGAGGTGATTCGTTATGAGCAAACAGAACAGAAACCCGAACCCGTACACCGCGAATCAGAAGCAGAACAACGAGCAGAACAAGAACCCGCAGACCGGCACCCAGAACAAGAAG
>DXDO01000123.1 GCA_019115425.1 Candidatus Agathobaculum merdigallinarum
TATAAAGCGACCTGTATACAGTTTGGGGCGTTTTTGTTCGTTTTATGCGCAGTTTCATTTTCATCACCTGCGTCAGCATATCACAAATGCCGCAGCCGGTGTGGAAGGTGAACTCATTTTGCGTCCATAAAATTTTTTCGCCGCAATTTATCCAAACTGCATAAAAAAGAACTGAATCACGAATACCATCCGATCTGTAACTTGTTTGCCGAGTATTCCCTGCTATACTGAGGATAAGGAGGGGATCAAAATGCGCAAAAAGCTGTTTATTCTGTTCTGTATGTTCACCATGTTGCTGTGCGCGCTGACGGTCACGGCAGGGGCAAACAGCCTGCCGCGTCCCTATATGCGTATCGAAATCGATCATTTGGATCAGCCGGCCGACTGGATCGCCCTGCTCACGGCGGACGAGCCGGAAGAACTCCAGCCAGATATTCCGGAGGCGCTGTCCGCCGCGCTGCCGGAGGGCTGGCATGTCTGGGAGTGCGCAGACAGACGGAACGAGGAGGTTGCACACCTGCAAAACAGTGCCTCTTTTCATGGTTCGGATGTGCCGGAGACTTTCCGTGTGGCAGTCGTGCTTGCGGATGGCACGGTGACGGTCACGAACGCAATCACGCGTACACGTTCGATGCAGACCTTCACCGTACATGCGGATGCAGGCATGGTAACGACCGTCCCCACCATGGCCGGCCTGTTGTTACAATTTCTCTGTACCTGCTCGATCACGCTGCTCATTGAGGCGATCGTGCTGCGGCTGTTCGGATTTTCGCTGCGCGAAAACTGGAAGGCGTTCCTGCTGGTCAACCTCGCGACTCAGATTTTGATGACGCTCACCTTTGGCCGCGAACTAATCGACGGCAGCGGCTATGCCGCCTATCTGCTGGCGTTTCTGGTGGAACTCGCCATATTTATCATCGAGGCGGCTGCATTTGCGTTCCTGCTTCGCGGCCAGCCGCGCAGACGGCGCATTGTCTGCACACTGTGGGCCAATGTCGCCAGTTTTGTACTCGGCGTCTGGATGGCTATCCCGATATACAGCCGTATTGCTGAGATAATGTAAAACGCCCTGAGAGGAAGATATGAATGGCAAAGACCAAGAAACTCTGGCTGGCTGTTGCCGCCATGGCGGCGCTCGTCGCTATTTCCGGCCTTGCGTGGCAGGCGGCAGGGAAATATCAGGCCGTCCACGCGGAACTCCGCACCGCGCGCATGGAGCAGGCCGAAGCCGCCGCGCCGGACGGGGGCCTGCAAGCGCAGGAACTGCTTGCCCAACCCGCAGCGCAGGACGGCGTGACCCTGCACCGTGCGGCATACTATCCGCAGGCGCAGACGCTCATCTGCTTTTTCGAGGATGAGGACCCCAACAGGGACATTTATCTGGCGGCGCTGCCCGACATAAATGCCACGATCCTGCCCGAGGAATACGGCATCACAACCGCAATTTTTGAGGACGTGCCGCCCGAAGCACTTGCCGGCGGGATCGTTGTGGATCTGACCGACTGGCAGTTTGAATGTTCGCAACCGGTCACCTTTGCGCTTGGCGGCTGATTTCAGCAAAAAAATCAGGAGATCCCCTTGCAATTCGCCGTCAAGTGTGTTTTAATAGTCCTGTTATGGAATAACGACACCTGCGATGAACAGGGAAAGTAACGCCATTTATTCTCTTTTCAGAGAAGGCGGCCTTTGGCTGCGAGCCGCCCAAAGAGACCTGACGCGAAGTTCCCCTGCGAGCACCGGCGCTGAACGGCTTTTTCCAGTAGGCGCAGGCGAGGTGACGCCCCGTTACCGGCGTTCAATGAGTGCCCGGCCAGTCCGGGAATCAGGGTGGTACCACGGAAGATGTTGTCACGCCTTTCGTCCCTATCTGCGGGACGAAAGGCGTTTTTGCGTAGTATAGGGGGTATCCATACCCCCTATATACGGAAACCGGTTCCGAAGAAACCGGTTTCCGATACCCCCGGACGCCGCCCCAGGCGCAAGGTGAATTGCACCGAAGGTGCAAGAGAGGGCCCTCTGGAGGGGCTGGGTCGGGGTATCAAAACCGTGATACATGCTCACGGTTTTGATGGTTTTGCAATGCAAAACCCATTTATACGCGCTTGGGCGCGGAAACCTTCGTTCCAACTGTAAAATCACATTCCAAAGGAGAATGAAAACATGAAAGAAAAGCTGCAAGGCATTTTGCAGGCTGCCAGGGAACAGCTTGCCGCCGCTGCGGACGCGCGTGCGCTCGACGAGGCTCGCGTCAAGTTCCTCGGCAAAAAGGGTGAGCTGACCGCGCTCTTAAAGGGCATGAAGGATGTTGCGCCCGAGGAGCGGCCGGCCGTCGGTCAGATGATCAACGATGTGCGCGCTGAGATCGAATCTGTTATTGAGAAGCAGAAAGAGGCGATCGAGCAGGCTGCCCTCGCGCACAAGCTCGAATCCGAGACGCTGGACGTGACCCTGCCCGGCGAAGAGGTCGTCATCGGCAAAAAGCATCCGCTGAATATTGTGCTCGACGAACTGAAGGAAATCTTCATCGGTCTGGGCTTCTCGATCGCGGAAGGCCCAGAGGTCGAACTTGACCACTACAATTTTGAAGCGCTGAATATCCCGAAGGATCATCCTGCGCGCGACACGCAGGACACCTTCTATGTTTCGGATAACGTGGTGCTCCGCACGCAGACCTCGCCCATGCAGGTGCGCACGATGGAGCAGAAAAAGCCGCCGATCCGCATTATCGCCCCGGGCCGCGTATACCGTTCGGACGCGGTGGACGCGACCCACTCCCCGCTGTTCCACCAGATCGAGGGCCTTGTCGTTGACAAGGGCATCCGCATGTCTGACCTCAAGGGTATCCTTGAACTGTTCGCCAAGAAGTTGTACGGCGAGGACACGGTCGTCCGCTTCCGCCCGCACCACTTCCCGTTCACCGAGCCGTCGGCGGAAATGGATATCCAGTGCTACCGCTGTCATGGCGCAGGCTGCCCGCTCTGCAAGGGCGAGGGCTGGATCGAGATCCTCGGCTGCGGCATGGTGCATCCCAAGGTGCTTGAAGTGAGCGGCATCGACCCAGAGGAATACTCGGGCTACGCGTTCGGCATCGGTCTGGAGCGCACGGTCATGGGCCGGTTCAAGATCGACGATATCCGCCTGTTCTATGAGAATGACGTAAGGTTTTTGCACCAGTTTTAACACACTCGATCGAAACTACAGTTTCGATCGAAGAGGCCGCACCGCGCATGGCGCGGATGCGTCCAAGCGCTGCGAAAAGTTCCTCCTTTGTCGAAACTTTTCTCCGCTTCTGTTAAAAAACCGTGATACATGCTCCCGGTTTTTTGTCGACCGCATAGCGGTCTCCATAAAATGCGCGCCTGAGGGCGCGGACGCGCTGAAAAAAGGCGCGGTATCTTTACTTTGAAATAAAGGAGCGCTAATCCATTATGAAACTGCCGCTTTCCTGGCTTTCGGATTATACCGATATTTCCGGCGTCACGCCCAAGGAGTATGACGCCAAACTGACCATGTCCGGCTCCAAGGTCGAGGAGGTCTACTACCTCGGCGCGGAGATCGAAAACGTTGTGACCGGCAAGGTCCTGTCCGTCGTCGACCATCCGGACTCCGACCATCTCAAAATCTGCCAGCTCGACGTGGGCAAGGAAGAGCCCGTCCAGATCGTCACCGGTGCGCCC
>DXDO01000124.1 GCA_019115425.1 Candidatus Agathobaculum merdigallinarum
GTGCATCAAAAATTATTTAAGCGATGTGTACAATTAAAATAGACCGGGTTTTATTGGATGATCAAAAAGCATATATTTTATGATGCGGCGCGGCAGATGGAGAGCGATCCTATAGAATCCCTGCGCCCAAAGATTTTCTGGTGCGCGCCATTATGTGAGTTTATCACGGAAATCCGCGCTCCGGCCGGATATACTAATATCATCAAACAAATGAAAGGAGCTGCCATGATGGCTGTTATTCAAATACAGGCGGATCGGTTCCGCGAGATGACAAATCAGGAGATGCCGGTGCTGGTCGAGTTTTGGGTGCCGTGGTGCACCTACTGCCGCCGCATCAGCGCGGCTTACGAAAAAGTCGCCGAACAGAATGAGGGAAAGCTCGCGGTTGCAAAGGTCAATATTGATGACGAGCCGCAGCTCGCTGAACAGGAGCAGATTGAGCTTGTGCCGACCCTTGTGATCTATCAGAACGGCGCCGCGCTCGGCTCGGTTGTCGCGCCGGAATCCAAGGCGCAGATTGATGCGTTTATCGCGGAAACGCTGCCCTGACCCTGGCCAGCGGCTGCGTGAGACAGAGAGGAGGAGCGAAGATGGAACACATTTATGATATGATCGTCATCGGAGGCGGCCCGGGCGGCTATACCGCCGCGCTGTATGCCACCCGTGCCGGACTGGATACGCTCGTGCTGGAAAAACTGTCAGCCGGCGGCCAGATGGCGCAGACCACCCAGATCGACAACTATCCCGGGTTTGACGAGGGGATCGACGGGTTTGAACTGGGCGAGAAGATGCAGGCGGGCGCCGAGCGCTTCGGCGCGAAAACCGAGCTGGCTGAGGTGCATGCGGTTCATCTGTCCGAGCAGCCCAAGCGCGTAGAGACCAGCGAGGGAACCTTCCTTGCCAAAACCGTTGTCATCGCGACAGGGGCGGGCCACCGCCTGCTGGGCGTCGAACGGGAAGCGCAGCTGACCGGCCGCGGCGTCGCCTACTGCGCTGCCTGCGACGGCATGTTCTTCCGCGGCAGGACGGTCGCCGTGGTCGGCGGCGGCAATTCCGCAGCAGCCGATGCAATGCTGTTGTCCCGTATCTGCAAGCAGGTCATCCTGATCCACCGCCGTGACAGCCTGCGTGCGACCAAAATCTATCATGACCCGCTGATGCAGGCGGAAAATATCGCGTTTCGCTGGAACAGTACAGTGGATCAGCTGCTGGGCGACAGCCAGTTGTCCGGCGTGCGCCTGCGGGACACGAAAACCGGCGAAATGACCGACCTTGCGGTCGACGGGTTGTTTGTCAGCATTGGCCGCTCGCCCGAGACCGCGCTGTTTGCCGGACAGATCGAGCTGAACGACGGCGGCTACATTGTAGCAGACGAGTCCACCCGCACGAACGTGCCGGGGGTGTTCGCCGTGGGCGACGTGCGCACCAAGGCCGTGCGGCAGGTCATCACCGCCGCCGCGGACGGTGCGGTTGCCGCGCACTATGCCGAGCAGTATCTGGCCGAAAACGGCTGATCCGACGGGAAGGAGGGCGTTTCTATGCTTTTTCGCAAGTGTTTGGACCGCATTTGGCTGGAGGATGAAACCGGCAGGGAGATCGCCTTTGTCTCATTCCCCGCGCGGGACGAGCATACCGTCACAATCACGTCCACGTTCGTGGACGACACGTTGCGCGGACAGGGCGTGGCCGGCGCGCTGCTGGACACCCTCGCGCAGGAGCTGCGCGCAAGCGGCCGCCGGGCTGTCCCAGTCTGTTCCTACGCCGTGCAGTGGTTTCAGCGGCATCCGGAGCAGGCCGACCTGCTGGCCGAAGCCGATGGATGAATTTGACAAGGAAAGCAGTCCGATACACAGTGTGATAGGCAAGCCCGCCTGTCACGCTGTTTTTTCGCAGTCTTTTGCCTGCGTACACCGCGATCCATTTCCTCAAAAGCAGCAATCCTTACCCCGTGCATAGGGGAAACAGTATTCGGCGGGCGAAAACGGCGGGAAATCCAATCGAATCCCTTGTTTTTTTGTAGGACTTTACCATTGCAAAGAAGTACAGATTTGCTACAATAGGGATGTGGTTCTGCCGCAGGCGTGATTTCCATGCCTGCGGCTTCTGTCTTGTCTGCCGTGCAGGGCAGAACAACACAAGAAAAGGAGGAATATATGGCAGAATGAGCAAGGTGGAATCGTATATCACGAGTATTCCGGATTTTCCGGAGCAGGGCATCATCTTCCGCGACATCACCACGGTCATCGGGGATCCGGACGGGCTGCAGCTCGCGGTGGACGAAATGGCGGCGCAGATGGCAGGGCTGGAGTTTGACGCCATTGCCGGGCTGGAATCAAGGGGGTTCCTGTTCGGTATGCCGATCGCGTACAAGCTGCACAAGGCATTCATCCCGATCCGCAAGGAGGGCAAGCTGCCGCGTGAGACCGTGCGCGCGTCCTACGACCTGGAATACGGCTCTGCAACGATCGAGGTGCACAAGGACGATATCAAACCCGGCATGCGGGTGGTTCTGGTGGACGACCTGATCGCCACCGGCGGCACGATCGAGGCAGCAGCGCGCCTGCTCGAGGGGCTGGGCGCCAAGGTTGTCAAGGTCGTGTGCCTGCTCGAGCTGAAAGGGCTGCACGGCCGCGACCGCATCAAGTACTGTCCGGTATCGGCTGTTGTCAGCTACGAGGGTAAGTAACAAAGAGAAAAAGGGGGCTAAACGATGTTTGAACGTGTTTTCAAACTGTCGGATCACAACACCAATGTAAAAACCGAGGTCATGGCAGGTATTACCACCTTTATGACCATGGCGTATATCCTCGCGGTCAACCCGAGCATTCTCGGCTCGACCGGCATGGATACCACCGCCGTCCTGCTGGCGACCGCGCTGGCTTCGTTCATTGGCACGGCGTGCATGGGCCTGATGGCCAACCTGCCGTTCGCGCTGTCCGCAGGCATGGGACTGAACGCCTTTATGGCGTACACCGTCGTCGCGGGCTACGGCTACAGCTGGCAGATCGCACTGTTCGCGGTATTCATCGAGGGCTTGATCTTCATTGTGCTGTCGTTGACCAGCGTGCGTGAGGCGATCTTCAACGCCATTCCGCTGACGCTCAAAAAGGGCGTTTCGGTCGGCATCGGCCTGTTTATTGCTTTTATCGGCCTGCAGAACGCAGGCCTGTCCGTGGACTCCTCCACGCTCGTCACCATCACCAGCTTTACGGAGAATTTCCACACCTCGGGCATCTGTGCGTTGCTCGCGCTGGTCGGCCTGTTCATCACCGCGGTGCTGTATATCCACCGCGTCAAGGGCGCGATCCTGTTCGGCATCCTGCTGACCTGGATCATCGGTATGCTGTGCCAGGTGACCGGCCTGTATGTGCCCGACATAGAAGCAGGCTTTTACACGCTGTTCCCGACCTTCGGCATGACGGACTTCTCCAAGCTCAGCCTGACCTTCGGTCAATGCTTTAACGTGGATTTCAGCGCGGTAGGCATTATCAACTTCATTGTGGTCATCTTCTCGTTCCTGTTTGTGGACATCTTCGATACGCTGGGCACGCTGATCGGCGTGGCCACCAAGGCCAAGATGCTGGACAAGGACGGCAGACTGCCGGGCATCAAGCCCGCGCTGCTGGCGGACGCGGTCGCGACCTCTGCGGGCGCGGTGCTGGGCACCTCGACCACCACGACCTTTGTCGAGTCCGCCTCGGGCGTTGCTGTCGGCGGCCGCACCGGCCTGACCGCGATGGTCACCGCGGTGCTGTTCCTGATCTCCACCCTGTTCGCGCCGATCTTTACCGCGATCCCGTCCTTTGCGACCGCGCCGGCGCTGATCATGGTCGGCTTCCTGATGGTCGGCACGGTCACCGAGATCCGCTTTGACGAGGACAACCTGACCGAAGCCATCCCGGCGTACCTCGCGATCATCTCCATGCCGCTGTTCTACAGCATCTCCGAGGGCATCTCGATGGGCATCATCTCCTATGTGCTGCTCAACCTCGCGGCGGGCAAGGGCAAGAAGGTCACCCCGCTCATGTATGTGCTCGCGGTGCTGTTCATCCTCAAGTATATCTTCCTGTAAGCACATATCCGTTCCGGAACAAAAAGGACCGCCGCTGGGCGGTCCTTTTTCATTTGAACACCTGCACGCGCTGGGGTATAATGGATGCAGCGCAAAGGAGGTTTTCACATGACCGACGCCGAACATCAGGCGGCTTACGCCCGCATGCTGGTGCTGCTGTCCCGCTCGCGGTTCCGCAGCCGTTTTCACCTTGGCCTGGAAGACCGTCAGTATATCTGCGACAAGGGTTGGGACACCATCCGCCGTCATGCGGAGGACTTTGTTGCAAAGCGGCTCGCACCCGCCCATATCCCCAATGACGGCAAACAGACCCCGATGCGCGGCCATCCGGTGTTCCTCGCCCAGCACGCGACTGCATGCTGCTGCCGCGGCTGTCTTTCCAAATGGCACCACATTGCGCAGGGCACCGCGCTGACCGCCGAGCAGCAGGAATATGTGGTCGGCATGCTGCTGTACTGGCTGCGGCATGAGATGGGCGTCCCGCCCGTCACCCGTACACCCCGACCGTAACCGGCTGCGGCCACAAAACGGGCAGCGTGCAAAAATCAAAAAGCCATCCGGATTTTAATTCAAAAACAAACGGGACGTGCCGAGGGGGAAAGGCGCATCCCGTTATTCGATCCATTCGGTCTCGCAGGGATCGGACAGAAAACGAAAGTGAATCACGATTTTCTGCCGTTTGACCCTGCCTTTTTCCATTTTTTCGTATGTACCCTGTCCGACCTCGATCCGCTCGATCAGTTCGAAGAGCAGGGGCGGCGTCAGCTCGTCGATATCCTGATACCGGCGGATGATGGCCCGCAGGCGTTCCTGCTGCTGCCGCAGGCTGTCTTCACCCGTATCAGGCAGCAAAGCATCAATCTGTGTTTGCAGCTGCGCGGTTTTCTGCTCGTATTTTTCCAGCAGGGGATAGAAGTTGGTTTCCCCGATCCTGCCCGCCATGCGATCCTCATAAAGCTGTGCCACCAAGCGCCGGGTCCGCTCCCGTTCCTGCTCCAGCCGCTCCCGCTCGCGTTTGGCTTCACGTCCCCGTTCGTCCAGCCGCAGGCGGCGGCTCAGGCGCTCGAACAGGGCGTCGCACGCTTCCTCAGAAAGACAGACATAGCGGCGCACCGTTTCGAGCACACATTGGTATAGTGCCTCATACGAGATAAAATGGTTGGTGCAGGCGGATGCGCCGCGCAGTTTGTACGCGCCGCAGGCGAGATTTGCCGCTGATCCCTTCTTCCGTGTTCCCACCGTGGACATGGCCTTGCCGCAGTCCGCGCAAAAGGCCAATCCGGAAAAAAGGTTCTCGAACGCCCCCTTCCGGCCGCAGCGGCGGGAAGCGCGCTGCCGCTGCACCGCATCGAAGGTCTGCTGCGATACGAGCGGCTCGTGCTGATCACGGACAACGATCCACTCTCCCTGTTGCTTTTCGTGTGCCTTCTTGCTCTTGAAGCTGATCTTATCGGTCTTGCCCTGTGCAATGTGACCCAGATACACCACATCCTGCAAAATGCGGCTGACACCGACCGAGGTCCATTCCCTGCGCTGGGAATAATCGTCAGGGTTCAGCCCGGGATGTTTTTGGCAGCGGTATACCGCAGGCGGCGGTTCCCCGCGCCTGTTCAGCGTGCGTGCGATCTCCGCCGGCCGGTTGCCGGCAGCCGCCCAGGTGAAGACCTGCCGCACGACCGCGGCCGCCTGTTCGTCCGGGAGTAGATGGTTTTTGTCTCTGGGATCTTTCCGGTATCCATACGGCGCAAAATTGCCGATGAACTTCCCTGCCTTCATCTTGGCTTGCAGGGCGCTGCGGATCTTACGGCTGGTGTCGCGCGCATACATCTCGTTGACGACGTTGCGGAACGGCGCCAGATCGGTATCAGCGCGCAAGGTGTCGATCCCGTCATTGACTGCGATCAGCCGCACGCCGTGCTCCGGGAACACCAGCTCGAGATAGCGGCCGGTCTGGATGTAATCGCGGCCGAGGCGCGACAAGTCTTTGACCAGCACGATATCGAACCGATGCCGCTCCATATCGCGCAGCATGTCCTGAAAACGAGGGCGGTCAAAGCTTGTGCCCGACCACCCGTCGTCTATATATTCCTCGATCACAGAGAAGCCTTGCCGCGCGGCATATTCCCGCAGCAGTGCGCGCTGGTTCTGGATGCTTTCGCTTTCGCCACGGTTGTCATCGTCGCGGCTCAGCCGCAGATACAGGACCGCCCGACAGGCGGCCGATTGTTTTGTCATGCGGGCTCCCTCTTCCCGATTTTGCCGCCTGCCGGACGGTTGTCAGCTCATACTGCCTTGTCAGCCGCTTCTGCTTCAAATTGCGCCGCAATCACGTTTTCCAGCAGTTCCAGCAGGGTATTGCTGTACGGTGACGGACGCGGGATGGTTTTTTGACTGGTCATGATAAGCGCCTCCTCTTGACCCAGGTTCTACTATAAATAATATGATTCATGCAGGATTCCATTCCCCACATGAGATAAATCTGTTCCCGTGCATGCAGCAACATTCACATCGAAGTTATTCGGTATTGACAGCGGCTTGCGGCCGGTGTACTTGCCCTGTGGCTGGGCGATCACGGTGTCGCCCTTGCGGACGTATTCCATCATGCGCCGAAGCTCCGACCGGTCAGTGCTTTTGCCGCTGGCTTTGTCAACGAAAACTTCATCGACGCCTAGCTCGCGCAGCAATACTTCCTGTCGGGCGGTGTTTTGCTCTTCCGTGCTGACGCGGATATAGCCGGTTTTCATGGAGGCCTCCTTCTGTGCATAAGAAAAAGCGCTGCCGGTCGGCAGCGCTTTCGCAGTTCATATTTAATGAATCCAGTTTTTCTCGATAGATGCTTTAAGCTTATGGAATAACGGCAGATATGCTTCCCGCGTGTTCTTGACAATTTCCAAGGCGGTTTCCTGATTATACGCATGGGAAGCCAGATTTCGCGCCTGTAATGCGGAAAGCCATGCAGATTCATCATCGATCATATGAAAGCGGTATGCTTCTTTAATGATGCTGCGCGGAGAACCGGTGACTGCTGTGTTGACGCCCTCGTTTTCCATGGTTT
>DXDO01000125.1 GCA_019115425.1 Candidatus Agathobaculum merdigallinarum
AACGACGAGGTGTGGGGATATAGCTATGATCCCTCGCAGCTGTCGATCAACCAATACAGGCTTCCGGATGAAGGCCAAACGCTGGAAGATGTCAATCCCGACAGCTACGAGGACGCGATCGGCCGCATGACGGGCTATATGCTGTCCCGTGCGGAATGGCTGGATGAACATATCGAAACCCTGTATCAATACTGCCACCCGTCCAAAAACGCTTCCCAGTGGCTGGAATAAAGGAGCCTATCAATGAAACGTTTTATTATTCTGGTGTGCGCGCTTTTGCTGGTGGGCGGCGGGGCATGGTGTGCTTCCCTCTACTTTGGCATCTATATTGATCTTCACCCTGACGAACCGGTTACCGCAGCCTTTCGCACCGAGGGTCGGGAGATCCTGCGGCAGACTGAAACCGGCGCCTGGGAACCCTTCCGGATCAAGGGCGTGGATGTTTCCTCCAACCTGCCCGGCGAGCCGCCCATGGATTTCGCACCGGAGTGGGAGGATTATCTCCGCTGGTTTGAGCAGATCGGCGAAATGGGCGCCAATACCATCCGCTGCTATACCCTGATGGATGATGATTTTTACCATGCACTCCATGCGTATAACACAACGCACGACAAGCCGCTGTATCTTCTGCAGGGGTTGCAGGTATCCGACGCCGCGAATTACGGCGCAGAGGATATCTACGATTCCGATTTCTTCGGGCTGCTGCTGAAAAACAGCCGGGCGGTGGTGGACGTCATCCATGGAAGGCGCATCGTCAGCCCGGGCGATACCAGCGGAACAGGATACTACCGCTGGGACGTTTCCGAGTGGGTGCTGGGCTATCTGGTCGGCAGCGAATGGGACAGTGGCAATATTGCCTATACCAACAACAGCACCACCTATCCCACCTCCTATCGGGGCACTTACTTTTCCACCGGACCGGAGGCGTCCCGCTTTGAGGCGGTCATGGCCCGCATAATGGATCAAATTGTGGAATATGAAACAGCAAAGTATAAAAACCAGCGTCTGATCGCCTTTGTCAACGATCCGAACAACGATCCGTTTGAATATGAATACCTGTATGCCACCCGTTTTGCGAAATACAATCAGATTGATGCGGAGAACATTCGCCCGACTGCGGCGCTGCAGCCAGGCTATTACGCCGCTTACCGTCTGAGCTACGTCAACCCCGATTTTCTGCAATATCTCTCGGAAGCGCAGACGGCGGAGCTGGCGGATATCCTGAACGGGCTGGATACCTCGGATATTTATCACGGCTACTTAAATCTGCTCGGCCGGTATCATACCATTCCGGTGATGGCAACGGGCTATGGGTTTTCCACTTCGCGAGCGGCGCTGTATGAAGGACAGGAGCCTTTCACCGAGCAGCAGCAGGGCGAATCGCTGATTCAGGTATGGCAGGACGCCACAGAGGCCGGATGGGCGGGCGTTTTTATTTCAACCTGGCAGGATGTGTGGGACCGCCGCACATGGAACACCGGTTATGCGACGATGGATTCGGTTATGCCGGTCTGGCAGGACGTACAGTCGGACGGACAGGGTTACGGCCTGATGGAATTTTATCTTGGAGAGAAAGAGCGCGCCTGCTATGTGGATGGAGATGCCTCCGAATGGACGCAGGAGGACGTAGTGCTGGAAACCGCGCAGGGCAGCCTGTCCATGCGATATGACGAAAAGTATCTGTACTTTTTTGCGCAGGGAACGGGCTTTTATCCTGAGCAGGACATTCTGTATATTCCAATCGACACCCTTCCCGCTGTCGGCAGCACCTATTGTGAGAATTATGATATATCCTTTGACCGCGCGTGCGATTTCGTGATCTGCATCGACGGACGCGACAACAGCCGCGTTATGGTGCAGGAGCGTTATGAGATTCTGTGGGCGATGCATGCCAACGAGCTGAGCAGGGAGAACGCCTATGATCCGATCCGTTCGGCTAACTCCCCTGTGTTCCACACCATCAACCTGATGATCCAGCGAAAGGACCCCATACCGATCGGCGAGTGGTATGGCGCGGTAACATATGAAACCGGCAAATTACGTTATGGAAACGCCAACCCGTCGGCAGCGGAGTACGATTCGCTTTCCGATTTTATGTTCACGGAAAACGGCGTGGAAATCCGAATCCCCTGGCAGCTGCTCAACTTCGGCAACCCGCCGGAGCGGGAAATCCACGACGACTACTATGAAAATTACGGCGTGGAATACATCCAGATCGATGAAATGTATGTCGGCCTGGCGCTGGAGGACACCCCGCAGGGACGCATCCGGACCGAGTCTTTCCCGCTGGAGGGCTGGGAAAAAGGCGGAAACAGCCATGAGCGGCTGAAGCAGTCCTACTATATGCTCAAAGACCATTGGAACGCTTCATAGAGGACCGCAGGAAGGAGGAGCGCATTTGGGCAGCGAAGTGATCTTGTTTTTTTACGGAGCGGTTTGCCTGAGTATGCTGGCCTTTAATATCGTTTTCAGTATTTATTTACAGGCGGGCGATCCCCGGCTGGAACGGAAAGCGGAAAAGCTCTCCGCGATGGTCGGCGCGCAGCTGGAACGGATACGCGCCGGTCTGCCTGTGGAACAGCAGCATCTAGCCGCAATCAATCGACGGCTTTCCCGTGTGAACAACCTGCTCGCGTTTGACCACGTTCTGGAACGGCTTCCCCAGCAGGAGCCGGCGGTCGAGCGTTATCTGCGGCAGTTGGAACCGGTGGTTCTTTCTCTGGCAACAGTATACCGGCGGCGCGAAAATACACAGGCCGCTTATTTCTGCTATTTTCTGGCGCATCATCGCATCCTGTGTCAGGCGTCGATAGGTGAGATCCAGCACATTGTCGTTTCTTTCATCGAAAAAGACAGTCTGTACTGCCGCTTGAACGCGCTCAAAGCACTCTGCCTCTACGGAAACGCAGAGATTATCGTGGATACACTGCTCCAATGCGACAGGCAGAGCAGTTTTCTACACGCCAAGGTGCTGGTGGAGACACTGCTTTCTTTCTCCGGCGATTTCCACACGCTGATCGACCTGATCTGGGCGCGTTTCGACCGGTTCTCTGAACCGATGCAGCGCGCCCTGATGGACTACATACGCTTCCGCAGCGGTGATTACGGCTTACAAATGCTGCATATCCTACTGGATGAAAAGCGAGACAAAGAGCTGCGCTTGTCCGCAATACATTATTTCAAGCGCTACCCATCCCCCGATGCGAAACCGGCTCTGCTGCGCTTTATCAATGATCCCGATCCCGCGCACTGGGAGTATGCCGCGGTCAGCGCGGGCGCACTGGCCTCGTATCAGGGAGAGGATATCACCGCGGCGCTGGCAAACGCCATACACAGCGCAAACTGGTATGTGCGGTACAATGCGTCCTCCAGTCTGGAAGGACGCGGGTTATCCTATGAAGACCTGATCATTCGCATCGGTGGAAACGACCGCTATGCAAGGGAAATGCTCACCTATCAGATAGAAAGCCGAAAACTGGTGGAGGAAAAGGAGAAAATAGGCGTATGAGGGACTTTATCCAATTCTTCCTGCTTTGCGCGGAATACTTTTTCGTTCTCTACATGGTGGGGTACGCAAGCTTCCTGTTTCTTTCGGTTACAGTGGGTTCGTCCACACTATATGCGGCAAAGCGGCGCAATGCGCTGAAGAACGAGCTTTCCAATGAATATTATGTTCCCGTATCAGTGATCGTCCCCGCCTATAACGAAGAGGTGACGATTGAGGCGACTATCCGCTCGCTGCTGGCGCTCGACTATAAACTGTATGAGATCATTGTTGTTGACGACGGTTCCTCTGACGGGACCAGCAGAGTGGTTCAGCAGGCGTTCGGCATGCAGAAAATCGACCGTCCGATCCAGCAGCGCGTCCTCTGCAAGCCGCAGGAGGCCATTTATGAAACGCGCAGCCAGAAGGTTCCGATCACGCTGATCCGCAAGCAGAACGGCGGCAAGGCGGACGCGCTGAATATGGGCATCAATGCGTCCAGCTATCCGTATTTCCTTTGTATCGACGCAGATTCCGTATTGCAGAGCGATTCTCTGGAAAAAATCGTGCGGCCTGTGCTGGAGAGCGATCACGTCATCGCAGTCGGCGGTACGATCCGGCCATGCAACGGTGCCGAAATTGAACAGGGCCATGTGATCCGCTACCGCATGCCCAACAACCTGATTGCCTGTATGCAGGTGCTCGAATACGACCGCTCCTTTCTGGCGTCCCGCATCCTGTTTGACCAGTTCAACGGCAATATCATTATCTCCGGTGCATTCGGTCTGTTCCAAAAAAACCTGGTGATCAATGCTGGCGGCTATGACCACAACACCATGGGCGAGGATATGGAGCTGGTCGTCAAGCTGCATGTGTTCTGCCGCGAGCACGGCATCCCCTATCGGATCCGCTACGCAACGGATGCGATCTGCTGGACACAGGTGCCGGAACGGCTGCGCGACCTGTGCAAGCAGCGCCGCCGCTGGCACATCGGCCTGTTCCAAAGCATGATGAAGCACCACAATATCCTTGCAAACCCGAAATACGGCGCGGTCAGCTTTATCTCCTATTTCTATTTCCTGATTTATGAATTGTATTCCCCCTATATTGAGGTTTTCGGGCTCTTTGTCACGCTGCTGGCATTCGCCATGGATCTGATCAACGTTCCGTTCATGATCCTGTTTTTCGGCATTTATGTGATCTATTCCGCGGTGCTTTCGCTTTCAGCCTTTTTCGCCCGCGTACATACCATAGATATGAAACTGCATCTGACCGATGTGATCAAGGCGATCGGGCTGTGCGTGGTCGAGTTGTCCTGTCTGCGGTTTATTCTGGCGTGGGTGCGCATCACTGCGCTGATCGGTTACCGGCAGAAGAAGGACAAGTGGGAGAAGCTTGAGCGGCAAAAAATCCAGTTCAAATAAAACTGAAGGAGAGGTGTTTTATGCAGATCGAATTTCCGGATGCTGAACAGTGTGCACAGCGGGTTGAGTTTTCCAAACGATGCGCCAATCAAGGCCGAATCTCAGGCACTTTGCTGAATGCGCAGACCTACGTAAAGCGTATCAAGACGGAAATACAGGCACGGGAGCAGACCGCCAAGCGGATTGAGGCTTTGCCAGCGGAAAACCTGATGCTGTTTCAGCGCAAACAGGCGCGGGAGGACATCATTTGAGCACGGCAGGCTTGATCTATGTTGCGGGGAATCCGGATCTCTACCCGCTCGAATACTACGATCCGGAAAGCAACACCTATCAGGGTGTAATTCCAGCGTTTCTGGAACGCTTTGCGCAGGATACCGGCTATGAACTGCGCTATCTTCAGCCTGGGGAAACCGACCGGCGGGCCGAACTGGCGCAGAACCAACAGGTCGATATCGTTTCCGGCTGCGTGGATTCCAAGATTGAGGGAGAGCAGATCACGCTCTTCCGCGCCGAAACAGACGGCGCAGCAACCGAATACCGGCTCGTTTTGACCAGTGCGGCACCCGAATCGCTGGAGCAGGCGCTGCGCGGCTATCTGTCCGACGTGAAGCAGTCCGAATGGACCGGCAGCGTGCTGCACACCGTACAGAGTGACCCACAGGACAGCGCCCTGCTCCCCCTCACCGCAGGGCTGGGACTTGCAGCATGTCTGCTGCTGGCGGCGCTTGCTCTCCTGTACCGCCGCTCCCGCAGGCAGCTTCGTCTCGCGGTGGAGTCCCGCCTGTATGACCCTGATACCGGACTGCACACCGAGGAATATCTGCTTCGCTGCTTTCCGTCCTTTGTCAACGACAAGAACCGCGCCTTGTATTATATCAGCTATTTTTATCTCAATCTTGCGCATGTGGAATGGCGCGACGGACACGAAGCAGCCCTCGCCCTGCTGCGCTATGCAGCCGAGACTGTGGGACAGCAGGTCGGCGCGGATGGAATCGTGTGCCGGACATCAGGCGGCGGCCTTGCTGCACTCATGTCCGCGGGCAGTTCGCAGGCCACAGAGGATCGGTGTGTGACCGCAGTCGAACAGATTCGTGCGTTTGCCAAAGATGCCGGCTGCTTTTGCGACCTTGCCGTCGGCATTTATCCTCTCCAGTCCGGCGATCACGATCTGCACCGTATCCTGTTCATGGCGCAGCAGTGCGCGCATACGGCCTGCTGCGAGGGAAGGGACTGTCTGGTCTGTTCGGAATCCCAGCGCCGAACTGCCGAAGAGGAGCGGCAGCTGGTGGCAGACATCGACCGCGGCTTTGCGCAGGAGCAATTTCAGGTCTATCTGCAATTATATGTCAGCTCTGCCCGCCGACAGGTGGTGGGCGGCGAGATGCTTGCCCGCTGGCAGCATCTCCAAAAAGGCCTGCTGCTTCCGGGACAGTTTGTGCCGCTGATGGAGCGCGAGGGCATTGTCAGCCGTCTGGACTATTACTGTCTGGAAAAAGTCTGCGCCTTTCTGGAAATGCTCGACCGGAATGACGTGCGGGATTTTTTCATCTCCTGCAACTTTGCCCGCAGCACGATTACCTCTCCTGACTTTGTCGAAAGGTGCCAGGAGATCATCTCCCGATACCACTTTATCCGTGAACTGCTGATTATTGAAGTGACGGAAAGCGAAAAGAGCAGCGATTATGCGCAGATGACTGCACATCTTCAAGCAATGCGCGCGTTTGGTGTGCGGGTCATATTCGACGATTTCGGCGCAGGCTTTTCTTCTTTCCGTGATCTGCAGGAATACGCCATGGATGGGCTCAAGCTGGATAAATACCTGGTAGAGAACATCGGCACAAAGCAGGGCCGTTCCATTCTGGACGCCATGATCCGTGCCGGACATGCGCTGGGAATGACCATCCTGGCCGAGGGCGTGGAGGACGACCAGCAGGCGCAAATGCTGCAGCAGCTTCACTGCGATGTGTTACAGGGCTTTTATTCTTCTCACCCCATCCCCGCTGGGGAGGCGGCGAAAAAAATTATAGCGCAGTTCCGATCGCCGGATGATGCACCCAAGCGCGATGGTGATGGTTGATTCCACAAAGCGGCTCTACCCGCAGCGGGCTTACAGAACGGCGTCTGCCCGCACCATGTTTCAAGGACAGCAAAATAAGACGATACTAAAAAGATTTCACTTCTGCGCAAAAGCATCTTGTAAACTGGAAAGCATTTGATAAAATATATTATATTGGTATTTAAGCCTATCTGTTGTTACCGGTGAGGACTCTATGAATGAGATAACGCGAAAAGAGCGAAAATTTCTGATTACGCTGGAACAGATGTACCGGGATACCCATATCCTTTCGCAGGTCCTGCGGGAGGACCCGCATAACCGCGGGGACGGTTACATGATCCGGTCGCTGTATTTTGATACACTTGACGACCGTGACTTCCACGAAAAGGAGGACGGCGTCGAACTGCGCCGCAAGCTGCGGCTGCGCTGCTATACCCCGGATGCGGACTATGCCATGCTGGAAATGAAGCAGAAACAGGGGGATTCACAGCGCAAGCGCTCGCTCCGCATGGCCCGTGAGGACGCGCAGCGCCTCATACAGGGCGATTATGGTATCCTGTTACGCTATACCGAGCCGTTTGCTGCAGAATGCTTCAGCATGCTGCAAATGCACCTCTACCGACCGCGATCGGTGGTAGAATACCGGAGAAAGGCCTATATCGCAAAGGAGAACAAAATCCGCATCACCTATGACCACCATATCATCGGTACGGAAAGTTGCTTTGATATTTTCGCAGGAGACTTGCTGCAAAATCCGCTTCTTGATCCAGGACTTGTGGTTGTGGAGGTAAAGTACAATGGTTTTTTACTCAGCTATATCAAGGATATGATGGAACGATGCAACGCGAGCGAGCTATCGGTCGGCAAATACAGTCTGTCCCGCGCCTTGAGCAAACATTATCAGTTCTGAAAGTTGTGCTGCTAACCGACAAACTTATTCAAAGCGAATTTGAGAAAAGAGTTGGAGCCTATGACTGAAAAATTCGATTTATTCAAGGATCAAAGCACAAAATGGTACATACTTGGCAGCATGATCGCGCTTGAGGTTCTGGTATCCGTTTCCTTTCTGGGATATCTCCATATTGAGCCAATTTCCATGACATTTGCCTATATCCCTATCCTGATCACCGGTATGCTGATGGGTCCCGCGGAATCCACAGTGGTCGGAAGTGTTTTCGGCCTGATCAGTATGGGAAAGGCATCCGCCAGTTATGTGATGGCAGGCGACCGGATATTTTCCCCGCTTATGAGCGGAAGCCCCATCAAAAGCATTCTGCTCAGCGTAGGCACACGCGCTTTATTCGGTTTTATTGTCGGCTTGCTGTATCGCTTTGCGAAAAAGAGCCGTCGGCCAGATCTCTGGATCGGTGTTATCTCATTTTGGGGGAAATCCGTGCATTCCCTGCTGGTGTTCAGCGTTATGGCTCTGCTGTTTCCCGATCTGGGCTATGGGATTGCCACTGCCTTCTCAGATTTTCTTTCCATTGGCAACCTGCTTGTCATGTCCGGAACGGCCGCCATTGTCCTGCTCATTCGACGTGCGCTGCGCTCCTCCCCATACAAACGGTTCGAGCAGCGTATGAGCATGCTGAAAAACCTCCAGCCGGCAGAACAGCAATCCCCCAACCGCTTGCTGCTGATATCCATACTGGTGGAGTTCCTCCTCACCTGCGCGGTAACAGTCTATTTTGTAGGGCGCACCCGATATATGCTGGAGCAAAACGGCATTGATGTATCCACGGCAATCCTGTCCGACCTGTTCCTGCTTCAGACACAGTTTTTAGTTGGTATTCTGGCGCTTATGTTCTTGCTGATGGTGTTGCAAGTGTTCAACCGCAGGTATGCAGCCTGCGGGGAATATGAAGCGTCTCTGGACACCCTCACCAGTGTCTGGAACCGTAAAAGTTTCTTCCAACGGAGCGATCAAACGCTGGCCAACATGCGGCGGAATGACATCTGGCACGGCTACTTTATCATGCTTGACGTTGACTGGTTCAAACAGATCAACGATGAATTCGGCCACCCCGAAGGCGACAGGGTACTGCACGACGTCGCCCAATGTCTGCGACAGATTTTCGCCCCAATCGGACAAATCGGCCGGCTGGGCGGCGATGAGTTTGCCATATTGGTTGACCAGCCGGTTGCGCAGGAAACTCTGGAAAAAGAGCTTAAGACCTTCACTGAGCGGGTTGCAGAACTCAGCGGCCCCGTCTCAAGTATAACCTGCAGCATCGGCGTACTCATGCTCACCAGCCCCGCATCGATCGACGAACTCTACCAAAAAGCGGATCAGTTGCTGTATCAGGCAAAGCAGCAAGGCCGCAACCAATATGTATTGGGTGCGTAAAAAGCAATTTCATGTTTTTACCCTAATGCGGCATGAGCCGCTCTCGTATTGACGGTCAGCAAAACCCCGAATCCTTACGTTGAGGATTCGGGGTTTTCAGCATGAAAATAGCTATATCGAGCGCAAGAGAAGGAACTAAAAAATCGATTCCAATGTACAGCGGCAAATGCACACCGCCATTTTGATGGGACCATCAGGGATGCGCATCAAGTTGTGATCGGAAAAGCCACCCGCTCGCACAGTTGCAAAAGGACAGCTATCCCCGCCCCACATATACGAACGATTACGCGTATAGATGAAAAAAAATCCGAACCTGTCGTCAACTGACTCAAGTTCGGATTTTTGTGGTATGGTGGAAGTTAACGGGCTCGAACCGCTGACCCTCTGCTTGTAAGGCAGATGCTCTCCCAGCTGAGCTAAACTTCCATATGGTGACCCGTGCGGGACTCGAACCCGCGTTACCGCCGTGAAAGGGCGGTGTCTTAACCGCTTGACCAACGGGCCAAGGGAAAATGGTAGCGGTAATTGGACTTGAACCAATGACCTTTCGGGTATGAAC
>DXDO01000126.1 GCA_019115425.1 Candidatus Agathobaculum merdigallinarum
AGCCCAGAAGCAGGGCGCACACAAAGGTGATCAGGCCCAGTACGACGACAAGCTGTACGATGCCGCCTTCTTTTTTGCTGCTATCCATAACTTACTGTGCCTCCTTCTTCTTATCCAGCGCATAACCGAACTTGCGCGGATGGGTCGCCTTGTCGATCGCCCAAACCAGCGTGTTCATGATCAGGATGGAATAGGATACGCCTTCCGGCAGGCCGCCGAAATAGCGGATGAACACGGTCAGCAGGCCGCAGCCCACGCCGAAGATGATCTGACCCTTGGCCGTAACCGGGCTGGTGACGTAGTCAGTCGCCATGAAGATCGCGCCGAGCATCAGGCCGCCGGACAGCACCTGCGACAGCATCCACTGAACACGGGGAACGTCGCCCATCGGGAACAGGAAGGTCAGAACCGCAACCGTCAGTATGTATGCCGCGGGGATATTGATGGTGATGACCTTGCGCCACAGCAGGTAAACGCCGCCGGCGAGCAGCGCGAGCGCCGAGGTCTCGCCAATAACGCCGCCGGTCTGCCCGAGCAG
Organism: Candidatus Agathobaculum merdigallinarum; assembly: GCA_019115425.1. Lineage (GTDB taxonomy): Bacteria > Bacillota > Clostridia > Oscillospirales > Butyricicoccaceae > Agathobaculum > Agathobaculum merdigallinarum. The sequence continues at coordinate 539 of DXDO01000126.1, forward strand.
CAGCTCAGTCAGGCTTGCGTCCGGCAGCGCGCCGTTCTTCATCGCGGCCAACGGGGTCGCAGTGGAGATCGCGTCGGTCACAGTGACCGTGCCGAAGAGCGGCAGGGAGGCGTGCGGCTGGGTCCAGGTGGTCATCATGCCTGCCCAGGAAGCCATCATAAACGCACGCGCGCCGAGCGCAGGGTTCATGAAGTTCTTGCCCAGACCGCCGAACAGCATCTTGACGATGATGATGCCGAACAGCGCGCCGAACACGACCATCCACCAGGACGCCGCGACCGGTACGTTGAACGCGATCAGCATGCCCGTGACAAAGCAGGACAGGTCGCCGATGGTGTTCGGGTGCTTCACGATTTTGTTATAGATGGTTTCGAACACGGCGCAGGCCACCATGGAGATCACGGTGAGCACGAGCGCGCGCGGGCCGAAGGTGTATACCGCAACGCAGAGCGCCGGAAGCAGCGCCAGCAGCACATCCAGCATCAGGCTGCGGGTATCGTCATCCGCCTTGATATGGGGTGAGGAGGTGACGACGACTTTACTCAGATCATACATTTTCGTTTCCCCTCCTTACTTTTTCTCGTCCGCCGCGGCTTTTTCCGCCTCGGCCTTCGCCTTCTCGGCGTCCGCCTTGGCCTTATCAGCCGCACGCTTGGCCTGGATCTTGCCCTTGGTCAGGCGGAACTGCGCGACCAGCGGAATACGGGCCGGGCACACATACGCGCACGAGCCGCACTCGATGCAGTCCAGCATGCCGCACTCGACGGAATTGTCCAGATCGTCCTGCTTGCCGTAGACGTTCATATACATCGGCAGCAGGTGCATCGGGCACGCCGCGATGCACTTGCCGCAGCGGATGCACTGCGGGTCGGCAACGCACTTATCCTCCTCGCCGCAGAAGGCCAGGAACGCATTGGTGCCCTTAAAGATCGGAATTTCAAGCGAGAACTGCGCAACGCCCATCATCGGGCCGCCCATCAGGAGCTTGTTGGGCGGCTCTTTGAAGCCGCCGCACGCGTCGATCAGCTTTTCAACCTGTGTGCCGATGCGGACTTCCAGATTCTTGGGTTCCGCAACCGCCGAGCCGGATACCGTAACGATACGGCGGATGACCGGCATGCCGGTCGTGAATCGGCGGTAGACCGCGCCCGCAGTGTCCACATTGAACACGGCGCAGCCCGCGTCCGCCGGCAGCTTGCCCGAGGGGACCTCGCGGCCGGTGCAGGCGTTGATCAGTTGCTTTTCCGCGCCCTGCGGATATTTGCACTTGAGGGGATAGAGCTTAAGCCGCGGATCGTCCGCAATCAGCTTTTCGATGCCTGGGAATGCGTCCGACTTGTTTTCCTCCACCGCAATGATGGCGTTCTGCACACCCATGATGTCGGCCAGCATTTTCAGGCCGCCGATCACCTCTTCAGGACGCTCAAGCAGCAGGCGGTGGTCCGAGGTTATGTACGGCTCGCATTCTGCCGCATTGATGATGACCGTATCACACTTGCCGATGCCCGACTGGATCTTGACATGGGTCGGGAAGGTCGCGCCGCCGTGGCCGACGATACCGGCCGATCGGATGCACTCGATGCGCTCCTCATTGCTCATAGACGCAAAGTCATACGGGTGTACGGACTCATGCAGTCGGTCCTCGCCGTCATTTTCGATCACGATAGACAGAACCTTGCTGCCGTTCGGATGCAGGCGGGGCTCGATCGCCTTCACCTTACCGGACACGGTCGCATGGACAGGAGCGCTGACAAAGCCTCCGGCCTCCGCGATGGGCTGTCCCAGGTCCACGGTATCGCCGACCGAAACGATCGGCTTCGCCGGGGCGCCGATATGCATGGAGACCGGCAGGATGACCTCGTCGGGCAATGCCAGCTTCTCGATCGGCTTGGTGTTTGTCGCGGCCTTATAACCCGGATCTGCATGGGTACCGGGGTGAATGCCGCCACGGAACGAATACACCATGTTTTTCACCTCTCTATTTTTTTGCGCAAGAAGAGCTGCGCCGGCTGCGGCGCGGCTCCATCTTCCTAAGGAAATTGTCAGGCCGTGCCTGCGCACAGCCGTACAACATAGATTATACTGTTTTTTGCACCAAATAAGCAAGCCCAAAACACAAAAAAATTGACCAAAATCGAAAAAAACTTTGGTCAGCTTGATAATTTACTGGTTAATTTGTCTACTCCATTTGTAAACAAAGCGTGACTTTAACAGAATTTCCCGTTGCTGCCAAATAAAAAAGATACACGGCGCTGATTCCAACAGCGCCGTGTATCGGGAAAACAGGCGAGCTCACCGCAATGTCTGCTCGTTTTCACAGTATTTTTCGGTATAGGCGGTTGCGGCGGGGTCGCCGCGCGGCGTCATATCCTGTCCCCACGGCGGAATGGGCGCGACCGCCGCGGAATCGATATGTGCCGCATCGTCATAGCGCGGGAAGGCCTTGGGCTGCCGCTCCCCTTTGCTTTTTTTCGACATGGTCCCCCTCCTTACACCGCAACGCGCCTGGACAGGAACTGTGCGGCGGTCTGACACAGTTTGACCGTCACCTCAGCCGCAGCCGCGTTTTCATCCTCGCTGACGAATGTTACGCAGCCGCTTACATCTCCGTCCGTGATGATCGGCGCCGCCACGACCACGTTATACATATCATGCTCAGAAACCGCGATTTCCTGCGTTTCCCCCACGCCGCGCTCATAGGTCGCGCGCTGTTCCATCACCTGCTCCAGGTCAGAGGAGATGCTTTTCTCCAGAATATCTTTTTTTGCGCCGCCCGCTGCCGCAATCACCGCGTCGCGGTCACAGATCGCGCAGCTCATGCCCGCCGTGCGGGCAAGCGCCTCCGCCAGTTCGGCCGCCACCGCGCCCATCTCCCCCATCGGGGAATACTTTTTGAAAATCACCTCGCCGTCACGGTCGGTGAAAATCTCCAGCGGGTCACCCTCGCGGATACGCAGGGTGCGGCGGATCTCTTTCGGAATGACGACGCGTCCCAGGTCGTCCGATTGTGTCAACTAAGTGTCAAAAAATAATGTCCAAAATTGAACCCTCTTTTCTATTATACCAGAAACAAAAAGAAAGCTCAATTTCAAACACTTTCGGACACAAGAAATCGTGCCGGTGCATCAGGAGGCTGCATCGGCACGATTGTTTATCTTGGTGATTTCATTGCTGTCTT
>DXDO01000127.1 GCA_019115425.1 Candidatus Agathobaculum merdigallinarum
TCGCCGAGACCGTCTGCGCTGAACTGGAGTGTATAGCCGCTGTCAGCCTTGCCTGTTAGGGCGAAACGTCCGTCCGGCGCAAGCGGCGTGTCGCTGTAGGTTTGATAAAAACCGCTGTCAGCAGGTTCCCACGCAAGAGCGTCACTCAGAATGTAGCGTTGGATGGTGATACAGCGCAGGTTCTCTTCCGTCTGATAGTCATACAGAACAAACTCGCTGGGTTGGACACCGGCGAGTCTGAGCAGATCGGTCTCGTCCTCGCTCAGCTGGGCAGGTGTGAGCTGCATCCCAGCGTTCGTCTGTGCTGTGCCGCCGGATGCGCCGCAGCCGCTCAAAATACCGCCCAGCAGCAGCGCCGCGAGCAATGCGGAAATCTTTCTTTTCATCACGATCCCTCCTTGTAAAAATGTTACAGCTATCCTCAAATCCAGTATAGCAGGCGCTGAGCAAAAGTCAATCACGCGTCGTGCAGAAAACAGGGATTTTTGCAATAAATTGGGCGTTGGCTATTGCCAAACCGCGCGAAAAAGCGTATAACTAATACATGCTGCATTTTAGAAACGCGCGGCCGGGCGCGCATGAGGCGAAGCGACGCCGCCCCGGCGAACGATTGGAAAAAAACGGGAAACACAGTCTGCCGCTGCACCTTCCGGCGGGTTGGAATATCCCGCTGGCGGTGGCGCTGTCGCTCGGCATCTGGTTTTTGTGCATGCAGACCATGCCGGTCATCCCATTGACCTTTTTCACCACCCCGCTGCTCGGCCTGCTCAACTGGCTGCCGGTGGTGCTGGTTCTGCTGGCGCTTTTGTGCGCGCTGGGCAACGTGTTCGCCGCATCGGCGGTGACGCTCGTGCTATTCGGGGTGCTCAACTTTGCCAACCAGCTCAAGATCGAAGCGCGCGACGATCCGGTCGTGCCGCAGGATCTGACCATGGTGCGCGAGGCGCTTTCGGCTGCGGGTGGTTATGACTTACAGGTCGATTGGGGGCTGGTTGCGCTGTTTGTGCTGGCGCTGGCCGCGCTCATTGTGCTGGCGGCGCTGGTGCGTACGCGCAGGATACACCTGCCCACCGCGGCGCGTGTGCTCAGCCGTTTGGTGGGCTGCGTGGGCTGCATCGGCATCCTGGCGGGGCTAACGTTCACGGTGTATGCCTCGACGGATACGTTCAATTCCTTCCCCTGCACCAATCGCTTCAACATGACGACGGTCTACAACCAGACCGGCTTCCACTACGCATTCCTGCGCAATGTGACGCAGAACAACCTGCAAAAGCCCGAGGGCTTTGATAAGGCGGAGACCGAACAGGCGATCGCGGCGACCGAGACCGTTCCGGCCGAGCCAAAGCCGGTCAATGTGATCTTCGTGATGAGCGAGGCGTTTCACGATATTACGGATGACGACGCTTTCGCCTGGAACGCGGACACCGACCCGCTGAAGAACTTCCACGCGCTCCAGCAGGCGGAAAACGCGATTTCCGGACGGCTGATCGTATCCAACTACGGCGGCGGCACAGCCAATACCGAGTTCGACGTGCTGACCGGCATGCAGACTGCCATGCTGTCCGACGCGGGCGTGTCATCCTTCCGTGTGCTGCATAAGAATATGGATTCCATATTCCGCGTGGCGAACCAGAACGGCTGGCAGACCGCGTTCATCCATCCGGGCAAAGCATGGTTTTACAACCGGCAGAATATTTACAAATGGCTGGGCGCGCAGGAAATCGTATTTGAGGAGGCGTTTGCGGACGCGGCATATAAGGGCGGCTATATATCCGACGCCTCGCTGACCGATTACATCATTCAGGATTATGAAAACAGGCTGGCAGACGGCAGTCCGCAGTTTACCTATGTGACCACTATACAGAACCACATGGCCTACACCAATTCCAAGTACGGGCCAGCGCGCGACCTGTATCAGCTTCGGCTGGCGGAAGAACTGCCCGAGGACGTTAAGACCATGCTGACCGTCTACACGCACGGCCTGCGGGATGCAGACGCGATGCTGGGCGGGCTGGCCGCATATTTTGAGGAACGGGACGAGCCGGTGCTGCTGATCTGGTTCGGCGACCACCTGCCCAGCCTGGGAGAGGATTACCTGTGTTACCGCGTGCTGGGCCAGGAGATGAGCGACGACCGCGAGAGCGAGTCCTGGCTGGATGCGTATGCGCCGCCGTTTATTATGTGGGCAAATGAGGCAGGTGCGCAGGCGCTGGATTTTGATACGCTTGCCGCGCGGCTGGGTATCCCAGAGGACGGGAAAATCAGCGCGAGCTTCCTCGGCGCGGCGGTGCTGGACGCGGTCGGCTGCGGGGAGAGCGATCCGTTTTTTGCGTTTGTCAACAGTCTGCGGCGGGAACTGCCGGTGGTGCAGCGCGGTACGGCGATCGATGCGCAGGGCGCGTATCACGCGGAAATCCCAGCGGATCTGGCGGATACCGTGCAGGAATACCAGGACCGCACCTACTACCGCATGAAATATGAAACGTTCGAATAAAAGCGATACGAAAAGGCTCCGGCAGTGCCGGAGCCTTCAGTTTGTCGAAAAAGTCCCTCGCGCCGCAGCGCGTGTCCAAACAGCCGCGCTGTGAGCGGCATCACGAAATCGAGCTCTGCCCGATTTTGTGATACAAACCGATCAAAAGGGTGCGTTTTTCGCACCCTTTTGTATCGGAACTTCGATTGAAACTGTAGTTTTAATCGAGAGGCTGTGCGTTTTCAGGTGCCGCTCACTGCAGCAGAGCGCGATAGACCTCTTCGCGGTCGGGCTGGCCGACCACGGCGAGAGAAACCTGCGAAAAATCAAAAACACGGCGCGCGAGGGTCAGGATATCCTCGGCGGTGACCCTGTCATACGCCGCAAGCACCTGCTCGACCGCCTGCACCTCGCCGCGCAGCAGCTCGCTGCGGCCGATGGTCATCATGCGGGTGCCCGTGCTCTCCAGCCCCATGAGCAGGGTGGTTTTGACCTGCTCGCGGCAGCGGGAAAGCTCGTCCGGCGCGGGACCGTTTTCGCAGAATTCGTGCAGGTCGCGCACGATCAGTTCGAGCGCTTTGCGCTCAGTCTCCGGCCCAAGACCGGTGTAGACCGAAAGCAGCCCTGTGTCCAGATGGGGCGTGGTGAAGGTGTATACGGAGTAGCACAGGCCGTTCTGCTCGCGCACGCTCTGGAACAGGCGGGAGGACATGCCGCCGCCCAGAATCGAACTTAACAGGTTCATGGCATAGCGCTCCTCGCTCAGCAGGGACACACCGGGGAAGGACAGGCACAGATGGTTCTGCTCAATATCCTTTTCGCGCAGCACGAAGCTGGGCTGATAGATAGCGGGCGTGATCTCGTTGCGGCCTTCGCCCTCCATGTGGGAAAACAGCTCTGCAATATAGTCCAGATCCGCTTCGGTAAAATGGCCGGACACCGCGACAACCGTATCCTTCGGGCGGTAGTACCGGCGCATATAGTCGTGCATGGCCTCCGAGTTGATGGCTTGCAGGGTTTCGGCCGTGCCGAGGATCGGGCGGCCGAGCGCCGAGCCTTCATAGCATTTTTCAAACAGCTTGTCGATCGCCACGTCCTCCGGAGAGTCCTCGTACATGTCGATCTCCTCCAGCACGACCCCGCGCTCCAGCTCGATGTCCTCCTGCGCAAAGCGGGAGTGCATGAACATATCCGCCAGAATGGAAATGCCGGTTTGCAGGCGCTTATCGAGCACCTTCATATAGTAGCAGGTGCACTCCTTATCCGTGAAGGCGTTGGCCTGCCCGCCGAGCGCATCGATCGCGATGGCGATATGCCGGGCGGAGCGCTTTTCCGTGCCCTTGAAGATCATATGCTCGATGAAGTGCGAGATGCCGCCGAGCGCCGCCGGCTCATACCGGCTGCCGTTTCCAACCCAGATACCGACCGACACGGTGCGCACGGCATCCAGTTTTTCCGAGATCAGGCGAACGCCATTGGGGAGAACGCGTTTGACATACATGCTTATTTCACGAACCTTTCTGCATGGTGGAAAGAAAGGCTTTCCACAGAACGGGAAAGCCTTTTGGGAATATGCGGCGGGAGCCTCATTCCGCGTAATAAACGCGGTTGCCGGACTCATCCAGATAGTACCGGTCGCCGTCCGAATCGTAGTAATCGCCGGTATCCGGGTCGTACCAGCCGCCCTCCTCGGCAAGCGAGGCGGGATCGGTTTCCTCCTGCGGGGCGGCGGAGTCGTCCGTCGTCATGGGGCCGGTAGGCGGCTCATCGAAATCGATGCCGCCAAGCGGCTCGTTGGCTCCGGTAGAGGGAGCGGCACCGTCCGTACTGTCCGTACCGGTCGTGGCATCGGTGGACGGCTCTTCGCCCGGGAACACATCATTATAAATATACTGATGAATATGGTCCGCAGCGACATCCATGTCGTATAGAATATATTCGCTGTAAGAACCGTAGTAATCCCATTCGCCGTCCAGCGGAACACGGGTGTGCTCGATGGTGGGCATGCCGTTCTGCACGGCGCCCACGATCAGCGGCGCGATCTCGGTCGGGGAGAGCGAGGTGGTCACATACGGGATCATATCCTGCATCAGCCCGATCAGGCCGCTGGCACTCAAGGACTGTACCTTGGCAAACATCGCTTCCATCACAATGCTTTGCCGCTCGACGCGCGCCCAGTCATCGCCCGTGCCGCCCTTGCGGATGCGGCCGTAGCACATCGCCTGCACGCCGTTCAGCGTTTGCAGGCCGGTGCTTTCCACGCTCTCGAAGGTCTGGCCCTGTTCGATGCCGTAGTCGCGGATGACGCGGTTGAGCTCGTCCAGCTCGGCGGTCGTCTCTACGTTGATTTCGACGCCGCCCAGCGCGTCGATGATCTCGGCGAGCTGTTCAAAATTGACCGCGACATACTCGGTGATATCCGTGCCGAAGTTCTCGTTGATCGTGCGGATGGCAAGGCTCGGCCCGCCGAGAAAATACGCGGCGTTGAGCTTGTCCTCTCCGTAACCGTCGATGTTGACCAGGGAGTCACGCATCAGGCTGATGAGCTTGATCTTGCCGCGGGTGTTGTCCACGGTGACGATCATCATGCAGTCCGAGTGGCTCTGGGTGTCACCCTCGCGGGTATCCAGACCGAACAGCGCGATATTCGTGATATTTTCATCTGCCTTGACACCTGCGGCAAGATCCTCTTCAAACAGCGAGGAATTGTAGTTGTAGCCGAGGAAGGTGCGGTAGGCATAAAGGCCGAGACAGAAAACCACAGACAGCAGGACGAGAACGGTCAAAACCCGTACGAGCCTGCGCTGGAAGCGCTTAAGAGACATGGAATCAGTCCTGTATGAACTGCGCAAAGGAGCGCTCGGTCAGCTGGTGTACGCGCAGAGTGTTGGTATAGTTGACATGGCCGACCGGCATGCCCGCAGTGATGGTGATGACGTCGCCCACGCGCAGGTCGAGCGCCTGGATGGCCGCCTGCTCGGACAGATCATACAGCTCGGTGCCCGACTTGGGCGCGCGCGGCACCATGACCGGCGTAACGCCCCAGGACATGGTCAGGCGGTGGAAGGTCTTTTCGCACGGGGTCGCGGCAATGATCGGTGCGCCCGGACGGTAGGTCGATACCGCGCGCGCGGTCGAACCGGCCTCGGTAAAGGCAACGATGCACTTCGCGCCCAGATCCGCGGTGGTGGAGCAGGTCGCGTGTGAGATGGCAAGCGTTTTGAGGTCGCCGGAGACGTTCATGTTCTGGAATTCCAGACGGGTCGCGCGGCGGCGGTCATAGTGGATGGTCTTTTCCGCGTTCTCCGCGATCATGCTCATGGTTTTCACGGTCTCGACCGGATACTTGCCGACCGAGGTCTCGCCGGACAGCATGATGGCGCTCGTGCCGTCGTAAACTGCGTTGGCAACGTCGGAAACCTCTGCGCGGGTCGGGCGCGGGTTTTTTGCCATGCTTTCCAGCATCTGGGTCGCGGTTACGACGCGCTTGCCGCGGGAGATGCAGGTTTTGATGATGCTCTTCTGGTATTCGGGCAGCTCCTCAAAGGGGACTTCAACGCCCAGATCGCCGCGGGCGACCATGATGCCGTTGGCCTCGTCTAGAATCTCCTGAATGTTGTTGACGCCTTCCATGTTTTCGATCTTGGCGATGATCTCGACATCCTCCTTGCCGTTTGCCTTGAGGATGGCCTTGATATCGCGCACGTCCTGCGCAGAGCGGGTGAAGGAAGCGGCGATGAAGTCGATGCCCTGAGAAAGGCCGAACTCGATGTCCTCGCGGTCCTTCTGGGAAACAAAGGGCATGTTCAGGCTGATGCCGGGCACGTTGATCGACTTGCGGTTGGACAGCGGGCCGCCGTTGAGCGCGGTGCATACGATGTCCGTGCCGTCGCGGATCTCCTTTACGCTGAACGCAATCAGGCCGTCGTCGATCAGGATGCGGGTGCCGGGCTGCACGTCGGCCGGCAGGCCTTCGTAGGTGATGGAGACGATGTGTTCGTCGCCCTCGATGTCGCGGGTGGTGAGGATGAACTCCTGTCCCTCGACGATCTCGATCTTGCCGTCCTTATAGGTTTTGGTGCGGATTTCCGGGCCCTTAGTGTCGAGCATGATGCCGACCGGCATGCCGAGCTCGCGGCGCGCGGCCTTGACCGCGTCCATGCGGGCCTTGTGCTCCTCGTGCGAGCCGTGGCTGAAGTTCATGCGGGCAACATTCATGCCTGCCTTGATCAGTTCGGGCAGGACCGGATCGGTTGCAGGGCCAAGCGTACAAATAATCTTCGTTTTGCGCATCGAAACATATTCCTCTCTGCAATCACAAATAATTTACACTCTGATATTTTTTTAACAGCAATATTCTAACAGTATTTTGTTCGTTTTGCAATCATCGGCAGGGGAGTCGCTGGATTTTCATGCTTTTCGACAAAAAAACAGGCGTGCTGTGCAAACATCTTGTGTTTTCTGATACGCTCTTGTATAATAATGAAGTATTCCAGAATACGGGATGAATTAAACATAGCAAAGAGGTCGTGCAGCGCGCGGCGGATTGGAAAATAATTTAGAATGCGCGGCGTTCTCGCCGCAAAAAGGAGAAATCGATATGACAAAGCCGGTTTTGGTGATTATGGCGGCGGGAATGGGCTCGCGCTACGGCGGGCTCAAGCAGATCGATCCGGTCGGCCCGAACGGACAGATCATTTTGGATTATTCGGTTTACGACGCGTATCGCGCGGGCTTTGAGCGGGTGGTTTTCATCATCCGGCCCGAGCTGCACGAGGCGTTTGAGGAAGCGATCGGCCGCAAGGCGCGCCGCTTTATGCAGGTGGACTACGCCTATCAGACGCTGGACAAGCTGCCGGACGGACTGCGCGCGCCCGAGGGAAGGGAAAAACCGCTCGGCACCGCGCATGCGGTCTGGTGCGCGAAGGAACTGACTGCGGGCGCTCCCATCGCGGTCATCAATGCAGATGACTTTTACGGCGCGGACGCGTTTCGCAAAATCTATGATTACCTGTCCGCAGCGCGGGACGACGACAAGTACCGCTACTGCATGGTCGGCTATCAGGTGGAAAACACGCTGACGGAAAACGGCACGGTTTCTCGCGGCGTGTGTACGACGGACGAAGCCGGTCTGCTGACCGGCATCGTCGAGCGCACCGCGATTTCGCGCGAGGCGGACGGCCGGATCGTTTACGCGGCAGACGGCAACGAGCCGGCGGGCGAGATCCCAGCGGGCACGCCGGTGTCGCTCAACCTGTGGGGCTTTACGTCCTCCTTCCTGCCCTCGCTGGACGAGGGGCTGCGCCGATTTTTTGCGGAAAAGCTGCCGGAAAACCCGATGAAGGGCGAGTATTACCTGCCGTTTGCGGTCGATGAACTGATTCAGACGGGCAAAGCGACGGCAAAGGTGCTGACCACGACCGCGCGCTGGTTCGGCGTCACCTATCGGGAGGACAAGCCGACCGTGTGCGCCGCGATTGCGGAGATGACCGCTGCGGGCGAGTACCCCGCCGAGCTGTGAGGAGAGGAAAGGATGGATTTTTCGACAGAATTTGTGTCTTTCCGCGACCGGCTGGCCGAGGGACAGGACAAGGCGTTCGTTTCCCATCAGAATGTGCCGGTCGCCGGGCGAATCGCGGCGCTGTTCAGCTCGTTCGGCGTGGATGCTGAACGCAAGCTTCTGGGGCTGGTGCCGATGGGCAATATCACCCATGCGCATGAATACCGGCTGCTGTTTGCGGTGCCGGAGCTGAATGAGCAGAGTCTGGAGGATTGGTGGCGGTATGCTGAATCGGCGGAACGGGAGCTGGTGCAGCCGGACGCTTCGCATGAGTTTTCGATCGTTTCGGTGATCCTGGCGACAGGGAGTGTGGAGAAGGCGGTGCGGAAAAAACTCAAAAAACTGTCCGGCGGCAGGGATTTCAGCAGGGAGGGCCGCGGCTGGTCCACTGTGCGGATGGCGGTAGTCGAGTTGGACGGGCTGCGTCTGCATACAAACCGCATGGGTGACCCGCTGAAAAATATTCTGGGGCCGATTCTGCAAAAAAATACTTGAAAAAGCCCTTGTTTTGTGATATAGTACCATGTACGCAAATATGCGCACCGGCGGTTCCGGTGTGATAACGGGATGAAAATAAAATTTTAGTGGAGGAATTGATACCATGACTACCGCACAAATCGCACTTTCGATCATCATGATCCTTGCCAGCCTGTTCCTGATTATTGTTGTGCTGCTGCAGAGCGGCGCGCAGCAGGGTCTGGGCGCTATCTCCGGCGGCGCGGAAACCTTTTTCGGCGCAGGCAAGGCCAGCGCTGCGGACAAGGTGCTTGCCCGCCTGACCTCGGCTGTCGGCGTGATTTTTGTTATTGCCGCGCTGGTGCTGAATCTGGTCCACTGATATGGCGGTAGTGCAGCGCGTGCTGCTGGTGATGTTCGCGCTGTTCGCGGCGCTGACGGTTTTCCAGCAGGTGCGGTACGGCATGATCTGCGGCCGTGCCGAGGGGACGGATAAACAGGCTGACCCGAAAGCCGTAGCGTGTCGGCGTACCGGTATGGCCTATGCAGTTGCTGCGGGGCTTTGTCTTGTGGTCAATATCGTGCTCGGCGCGATCGGCAAAATGTTATAACGCAAAAAAGAGACGCATCCAATCGGATGCGTCTCTTTTTTACACGACTTCAGGATATCTTGAAAAATCGAAATGACCGACTTTTCTCTTTTCGGCGAACCCTAAGTAAGCAGCTGTTCCAGCTTCTGCCGCGCGCCCTCCCATTCGCGCTCATGCAGGCAGCACAGGCTGCCGTGCCGGATGGTGAGCATGCTGCCGTCCATGCGGCGGGCGGGCAGGTCGCGCGTATTTTCATGCGCGGCGGCAAAGTCCGCGAGCGCGACGAACGCCATGTCTGCGACCTCGCTGCCGGGGCAGAAGGGCGGCACGCCGTCGATGCGGGTGAGGAAGGCAAACGCCAGTTCATCGTCAAAGCCGTTTCCCTCGCCGCGGCTGTACTGCTGTCGGTAACTGCCGCCGGGGTGCAGATCGCCTTCGCGCAGCACAAGGCCGATCTCCTCGCGTGCTTCGCGCAGCGCGGCGACCGCGGGAGTTTCCCTGGGATCGATATGGCCGGTTGCGGATAAGTCGAACCCACCGGGATACAGCGGGCGGTCGAACTGCCGCTGCTGGAGCCACAGGCCGGGTACGCCGTCCCGCACGCCGACCGTCCACAGATGACACACATGGTGGAACAGCCCCTGCGCATGGACGAGCGCGCGCGGCCGCTCGCCGCAGGGACGACCGTCCACGTCATAAATGGTGAGCGGCTCTGCTCCGCTCTGGGATTCGATCAATGCCTGCTTGCGCGGGCGCGGCAGCTTTTTGATCTCGGCTTCGCGGCGCATGGCTTCGCTCTGGGTGTCAAACTGTTCGCTGTAAACCAGTGTGACCGGACCGCGCCCGCGGGTGTATTTCGCGCCTTTGCCGCTGTTGTGTGCGGCGAGGCGGGCGGTCAGGTCGTTCGTCCAGCCGCAGTACAGTGTGCCGTCTGCACAGCGGAGGATGTAGGTGTATCCGCTCATTGGTGCGACCGGATATCGCGCTGCGCGGTCACCGTACAGCCCTGGTTCATCAGCAGCGCGCACACCTTGGCGCTGCTCTTGTCGCTCTGCCCGCTCGAGGAGACGAGCAGCACCTCGACCTCTGTGCCGGCGGGCAGCAGTTTGACCATGCTGTTGAACGGCGGCGCGGGGTGGCCCGCCCAGACGGGCGCCATGAGCACGACATGCCCATAGGCGGACAGGTCGGGCGCATCCGCGAGCGGTACGGCGGCCTGACGGATGGCGGCTGGGCAGCCGCGCAGGAATGCGGTCAGCGGGTTGTATGCTTTGGCGGGTCGCACCTCGATCAGGTCGGCGCCGCGGGCGTCGGCCTCAGCGCGGGCGAACGAGCGCGTAGACCCGCCTAGCGAATAATAAACGACAGCGGTTTTCATGGCGAAATCGTCTCCTTTTGGTGGATTGGGGATGTGATAGCTCAGACGGGAGAGCCTTTTTGCAGGACATAGATAAAAGCAGCGGAGCCGGATGCTCCGCTGCTTTTATCCGTTATTCAGGGGTATCCGCTGCAGCGGCTGCCAGTTCCGCCTCCTTGGCGGCGAGCCGTTTCTTGTGGAATCTTCTGCTGATCAGGTAGCCGATCACCGCGCACGCGACAGCCCAGACGGTAGCGCTCGGGGATTTTGCGGCAAGGTTGCCGATGGCGGTGCCTGCGGTATTTTCAGCGAGTATACCGACCAGACCGCATAGGATATAGCCCGCGGCAATGCCCAGGGCGGCCCCGTGGAAGCAGATGCGGGGCATGCCGAAAATACGCACGTCCGCAGGGTCGATGTCCGGCTCTTCCTCGGCGGTATCCGTTTCGTCTGCAATCTCTTCGTCGGCCTTCGGCGTTTCAGTTAGGGCGGCATCGTCGTCCGGCAGGGCGGTCGGTTCGATTTCTGCCGATGCGTCCTCTGCGGGCGCGACGGTCTGTTTTTCTTCGGTCAGCGGCTGCTGGTTTTCGCTCATAAGCGGTTACATCCTCTCTTGCGGGGTTACTGAACGGCGCTTTGCGTCGGGACAATGACCGCCGCGATGATATAAGCAATCAATGCGGGGAATATGCCGAAGCAGCAGCAGAACGCCCAGAGCAGTCGGATCAGTGTGGGGTCGATGTCGAAGTACTCGGCAATCCCCGCGCACACGCCGCACAGCATACGGTTGGACTCACTGCGGTACAGTTTCTTGCCATTCATAGTAAAGACTCCTTTTCGTCTATCATACGTTGTTTTGAGTGGTTCGTCAAGAGGAAAGGTGGGGGTGTTAGCTGCGGGTCAGTAAATCCAGTGTCCCGCTGCCGATTTCGGCGCGGAGGATGGGGCTGCCGGAAAGCTCGCCCTTGCGCGATGCGTGCGCCACGCCGGAATCACCGCCCGCTACCGCCTGGCCGTCGAGCAGAAAGACGCCGCCTGCTGTGGAGACCTGATAACCCAGGTCGGAGCCGTCGCCGGGGGTGACGATCGTGGAAGCGATGCTGCCGCTGCCGAGTTCCACGTCCATCTGGCTGCTGACGCAGAAAGCGTCGGGGGCGAAGCGCCCGCCGTCAATCGAAAGGTCAAACTGGCCCGCGTTCAAGCTGTCTGCGATCAGCGTTCCATCCTGAATATCGATATGGAAATTCTGTGCAGTCAGGCTGCCGTCTATTTCGACCCTTTGGTTGCCGATGTTGAGCGTGATACTGTCCAAAGCATCCGAGGAGCTCGACGGCAGGGTGATCACGCAGTCCTCAGCACCGTAGGGACGAAGCTGAAGCGACCAGGTGTAGCCGTTCATTTTGCTAATGAGCACCTCTGCGCCGGAAATATCGTAATTGCTGGCAAAGGTGATATAAATTGTGTCCTGTTCATCGGTTTCGGCGTCGGAAACAAAGGTGAAATCGAGGTTTTGTACGGTATCGATGCCGATGTACGGTACGAAGTATGCCTGATCGGTCTGATCGATCGCCTCCCGCCGTTTTTCCAGCCAGCCGTCCACCCAGTCGGTGTCGATGCTGTTCAGTGTGTCGTCTACCGCCTTGTCTACAGTATCTTCTACCCAATTGTCAAACCAGCCGCTGTGCCAACCATCTGCATCCCACCAGGAGCGGTATTGCAGATGCCCGCTGACAAAATCCGTGGCGTCGCGGACAGTTTCGCTGACGGGATGCAGCTGGCCGCCATAATATGAGCCATAGAGCTGGCCGCCCGCAGCCCAGCCGCCGGCCATCATGCAGCCGCCGATGGTGAGCACGATGCAGCAGGCAATAACCAGTTTTTTCATTGCGTTCCACCTCCGTGATTGCGGGTGCGGCCGCGCAGCTTGTCAAACGGCCAGCGGATGATTGTCACAAAGCCGCGGAACAGCGGCGGCACGAACAGGGTGCACAGCTTGATCATCAGCAGGGTCACCAGCACGCCGAGCGCGAACAGTGCAAGGCCGCAGCCCAGCGTTGTGACCGCGCTGGCGGGGATGCCCCACAGCGCAAAGGAAAAGCCGCACAGGATCACGCCTGTGATCAGCAGTGTGAGCGGAATAATCACAACGACAACAATTGCGATTGCGACTGCCGCAAGCAGGATGCCCGCGATCGCTCCGATGACGCCGACCAGCACGCCCAAAAGCGGCAGTCCGACAGGGATGGCGAGCAGCGCCAGCACGATCAGCAGCCACGGGGGAACGCCGCGCCAGCGGCGCTTGGGTTTGCCCGATGCGCCGCCCGCGCCCTGATGCGGGACGGCGGTCAGCTCGCGGTAGTCCGCGAGGATCTGCTCGGCGACTTTTTCGGGCGCGCCGAGATCGGAAATGACCTGTTGTTCGTTTTCCGGTCCGGCATCGTCGAAATACTCCTCGTAATAGCGCAGGGCGCTGGCCCGCTCCTCCTCGGGCAGGGCGGAGAGCGCGCGCCGCAGCGCTGCCATGTATTCGTTTCTGTTCATCGGCTTCATCCTCCAAAAAAGATCGAATCGATCCCGCTCTTGTAATTTTGCCAGTCGATCCGGTGCTGCCGGAGCTGCGCGCGGCCATGGTCGGTGATTTTGTAGTAGCGCCGGTTGCGTCCGGCAAAGGCCTCGTCGTAGGTTGTCAGGCTGCCGTCCTTTTGCAGGCGGCGCAGCACGGGATACAGCGTGGATTCGGAAATATCCAGCACCTTTTGCACGTCCTGCGTGATGCGGTAGCCGTAGGTGCTCTCCCGCTCGACCACTGCAAGCACGATCCCGTCGAGCAGGGAGGAGGCGATGGGATAAGACATGGAGCCACCTCTTTTCTGTGTTTGCAATAATATTATATGATATATAATATAATGCGTCAACGAATATTTAAAAAAAGATG
>DXDO01000012.1 GCA_019115425.1 Candidatus Agathobaculum merdigallinarum
CAAAATGGCAAAGCACAGTGCATTTCCTGTTTTCGAATCAATTCGTTCTTTTTGGGGATTTCTCATCTGATACTTTAATTATAGTGATTTTTGATAAAAATACAATAGAAATTTTGTTGAATATAGAATAAAATTCAGGGGGATTATTGGACAATATGACAATATAGAGATGGATGAATTGTATAAATTATACAATAAAATCCATGTCTCCCGTCAAAAAGAGGCCGGTGGGGCTGCCTGCGGGAACAATTCGGTTTCCCGTTTCGTGTTGTTTGCAGAAAGGAGGAGAGAGACAGTGCAAAGCAAATTGAGATCGGACGAATTTTTGTCCGCGGCAATGGAAAGCTGCGGTGACGCAGTCTACCGGCTTGCATACTGCCGTCTGGGCAGTCGGGCGGACGCGGAGGATGTGTTTCAGGAGGTCTTTCTGCGCCTGCTGCGGGACACGACTGAATTCCGCGATGCAGAGCACCTCAAGGCGTGGCTGCTCCGTGTGACGCTCAGCCGCTGCGCCGACCTGCGCCGGTCGGCTTGGTTCAGGCGCACCGCGCCGCTCGAGGCCGCGCCCGATGCAGCCGCGCCCGAGCCGGACAGCCACGAGGAGCTGTGGCAGGCGGTGCGCGCCCTGCCGGACGATTTGCGCACGGTCATCCATCTGCACTATGTGGAGGGCTACGGCACGGACGAGATTGCGGGCATGGTCGGCTGCCGGCCCGCTACCGTGCGTACGCGTCTGCACCGCGCGCGCAAGCAGCTGAAACTGGATTTGGAGGGATCTGACGATGAAGAATATGAACGAGTTCCGCAAGCTGCAGGACATGAAAGCCCCTGAGGCATTGAAAGAACGTACATTGGCGGCTGCGCGCGAAGCGCGCCGTGAGGAACAGCAGAATACGCCGCAGCATCTTACGTCCGCGCCGCGCCGCCGGTTCGGTATGGCAAAACGCATTCTGGCGGCGGCATGCGCGTTTGGTGTGATCGTCGGCGGTACGGCGGTATGGCAGGCGCGCAGCAGCGGCCGGAGCGGAAGCGAGGCAATCGCCGAGGCGGTCGCGCATTCGTTCGGTATTGTGGCCTATGCTGCAGATACGGGCGAGACCATTGCGCCGAAGGACAGCAAAATCGTGTTTGATATGGCCGGCGGCGGCATGGACAGCCCGACCAAGGGCTTTTTCAGCGGCTGCCTGTTCAAGGTGACGGGCGACAACATCGAGACGGTCAGCGCGTCGATCGACAAGGGCGGGCTGTATCGGGTCGGGCGGCTGGACATCACAGAAGCGGATGCGCAGGCGATCATGACAGGCGGATTCGCGCCCGTAGCGGGGGCGGACGACATCATGGTGCAGTCCGAACCGGAGCAAAACAAGTGGTGGGTGGATGCAAGCTACCGCGTGGAGAACGGCTTTGTGGAGCCCTATGATCCCGATACCAGCTACGGTTTCTGGGGTGAGCCTCAGCCGGTCGATATGGCGCAGGAGACGGATGCGCCGGATGCATGGCATGCCCGCATCGACGAATTTGACGGCGCGACCCTGAGCGTCACCGTCACCTTTACCGACGGCACGACCGATACCCAGAACCTGACCCTGCACACCGGCAAGCTGGGTGTGGAATACCCGAGCGATGAGAGTGGCCCGCAGCTCACTGGCGGGGTGCTCACCGACGAGCAGGCAGCCGAACAGGGCTATGTCTACGGCGTTTACGCGGAAATTGAGGAATAACAGCGCAAAATCCCCTGATGGCGTCCATCGGGGGATTATTTTTTGCAAAAAAACGGTAAACGGCTTGAAAAATCAGGGCATATCGCATAAAATAA
The DNA here is from genome assembly GCA_019115425.1 of Candidatus Agathobaculum merdigallinarum. Lineage (GTDB taxonomy): Bacteria > Bacillota > Clostridia > Oscillospirales > Butyricicoccaceae > Agathobaculum > Agathobaculum merdigallinarum. The sequence continues at coordinate 1,817 of DXDO01000012.1, forward strand.
AAGGAGCTTTGAAAAAAGAGGAAAAAATATGCTGCATATTGTTCTGGTTGAGCCGGAGATCCCGCAGAACACCGGCAACATCGCCCGCACCTGCGCGGCGACGGGCTGCGTGCTCCATCTGGTCGAGCCGCTCGGCTTTGCGATCGACGATAAGCGGATGAAGCGCGCGGGGCTGGACTACTGGCACCTGCTCGACGTCCGCATGTATAAAAATCTGGACGAGTTCTTTGAAAAGAACCCAAACGGCCGGTATTTTTACGCGACCACCAAGGCGCCGCACGCCTACCACGAGGCAGCCTATCGCGACGGCGACTACCTGATGTTCGGCAAGGAGACAAAGGGCCTGCCCGAAAGCCTGCTGATCGAGCATCCCGAGCGGTGCGTGCGTATCCCGATGCGCGAGGGCGCAAGGAGCCTCAACCTGTCTAACTCGGTGGCCGTGATCGTGTTTGAAGCGCTGCGGCAGACCGGCTTTGAAAACCTGAAACTCGCGGGACCGTTCCCGCAGGAATGAGGAAACATGTATGGAAAAGATTCATATTCTGACCGATTCATCCGCCGACATCCCCCAGGCGCAGGTGGAGAAGCACGGGATCGAGATCGTGCCCATCACGCTGACGCATGAGGGGCGCACCATCCGCGAATACTACGATATCACGCCCGAGGAATACTGGAAGCTGCTTGAGAGCAGCCGCGAGATCCCAGTCACCGCGATGGTCACGCCCACGGTGTTCCTCGACTCCTACCGCCGCGCGGCGGAGCGCGGCTGCACCCACCTTTTGGCCGTGCTGATTAACGGAAACGGCTCGGGCACCTATCAGGCGGCGTGCCTTGCGCGCGATATGTTCCGCGAGGAGCAGGGGGACAAGATGCACATCGAGGTGATCGACTCGGCCACCTATACCTATATCTATGGACATGTCGTGGCGCTCGCCGCCGAATTGCGCGATCAGGGCGAGAGCTTTGACGCGATCCTCAGCGTGGTGCGCAGCCGGCTGAATCGGGTGGAGGCATATCTCGGCGTTTACAGCTTGAAGCATCTGAAAAAGTCCGGCCGCATTTCCGGCGGCGCGGCGTTTGTGGGCGAGGCGCTCGGCCTCAAACCGATCAGCCATGTGTATGACGGCGCGGTCAATGTGTGCGACAAGGTGCGCGGCGAAAAGGCGCTGGTCGCGGGACTGATCAAAAAGGTATCCGCCCGCGTGCAGCAGCCGGAAAAGCAGACCGCCCTCCTGCTTTATGGAGATGTGCCCGCCGAGCGCATCGACGAGCTGGAAAAACGCCTGCGCACGGAAATCGGCTTTCAGAACGTGGCGCGCAGCCCGATCGGGCCCTCCGTTATCACCAATACCGGCCCGCAGGCGCTCGCCGTTGCATATTACGGGCAGCCGCGCGCGTAAGCAAAATTGGGCATATTGTTTAATTTTTCACAAATATTTTCTGCAAAACGCAAAAATTTTCTAAAAGAGAACAGAAATGTAAGGTTTTTCACAATTTCGCTTGCTAAGAGTGGGAAGAACGAGTATAATTTTGTAATGGAAGCGGAATTCTTCTAGAGGGAAGGCCGCGATTTTGCTCCGTATTGCTAACTTTTATATCTTAAAAGGAGAGGGATATTTTATGCAGTACAACAAAAAAAGCGTTGAGGATATTGATGTATCCGGCAAGAAGGTCATTGCCCGCTGCGACTTTAACGTGCCGCAGGACGAGAACGGCAACATCACCGACGACAAGCGCATCCGCGCGTCGCTCGAGACCATCAAGTACCTGCTGGACCACAATGCCGCTGTGATCCTTTGCTCGCACCTCGGCCGTCCGAAGGGCGAGGTTAACATGAAGTATTCGCTCGCGCCGGTCGCGAAGCGCCTGTCCGAGCTGCTCGGCCAGGAGGTCAAGCTCGCGAAGGACGTTGTCGGCGAGGACGCGAAGAAGCTCGCCGCTGAGGTAAAGCCGGGCGAGGCGATCCTGCTCGAGAACGTGCGTTTCGAGAAGGGCGAGACTAAGAACGATCCCGCGCTGGCCAAGGCGTTTGCCGACATGGCGGACATCTTTGTCAACGACGCGTTCGGCACCGCGCACCGCGCGCATGCCTCCACCGCCGGCATTGCCGACTACCTGCCGGCCGTCTGCGGCTTCCTGATCAAGAAGGAGATCTCCATCATGGGCAAGGCGCTTTCCGACCCTGCCCGTCCGTTCGTTGCCATTCTGGGCGGCGCGAAGGTTTCCGACAAGATCAACGTGATCAACAACCTGATCGACAAGTGCGACACCGTTATCATCGGCGGCGGCATGGCCTACACCTTCTCCAAGGCGCAGGGCGGCGCGATCGGCACCTCGCTGTGCGAGGAGGATAAGCTCGATCTCGCTTTGGGCCTTATCAAGAAGGCAGAGGACAAGGGCGTCAAGCTGCTTCTGCCGGTTGACACGGTCTGCGGCGACCACTTCGGTGCGGACGCGGAGCCGGTCGTTTACGAGGCTGGCAAGCTGCCGGAAAACATGATGGGTATGGATATCGGCCCCAAGACCGTCGAGCTGTTCTCCGATGCGGTTAAGAACGCCGGCACGGTCGTTTGGAACGGCCCGATGGGCGTATTTGAGTTTGATACCTTCGCTGTCGGAACCAAGGAGGTCGCTAAGGCGATCGCGGCGTCCGGCGCGGTTTCGATCATCGGCGGCGGCGACTCTGCGGCTGCGGTTGAGAAGCTGGGCTTTGCGGACAAGATGACCCACATCTCCACCGGCGGCGGCGCTTCGCTGGAGTTCCTCGAGGGCCTGGAGCTGCCGGGCATCGCCTGCCTGCAGGATAAGTAAGATCCTCGTTTGATCATTCGATCGAAACCACGGTTTCGATCGAGGGGCGCCTTTGCCAGCCTGCGGCTGGAAAGGCTGTGCGCCCAAATGAGCGGAAAATTTGATTTTCCGTTCATTTGGCCTGTGTATCAAAAGCACGGGCAAAGCTCGTACTTTTGATGGAAACGGCATGGCCGCTTCCGAATGAAATCGCGCCGGTGCGGAGCGCCGCCGGGCGCGAAACATGCGTTATACCGGGGCGCGAGACGCTCCGTATAATACATAAACGATTAGGACGGGATAAGCCGTCTGAAAGATTGAAAGGGGTAAAACCAACATGAATCGCAGATACCGTAAGACCATCATCGCTGGTAACTGGAAGATGAACAAGACGCCGGCGGAAGCCAAGGCGCTCATTGAGGAAATGAAGCCGCTGCTTTCCAAGACCAAGTGGTGTGAGATGGTTCTTTGCGTGCCGTTTACCGATATCCAGACGGCTGTTAAGGCGGCTAAGGGCTCTAAGATTGCCATCGGTGCGGAGAATATGCACTATGAAAAGTCCGGTGCGTTCACCGGCGAGATCTCTGCCGATATGCTCAAGGAGCTGGGCGTGAAGTATGTTATCATCGGCCACTCCGAGCGCCGCCAGTACTTCAATGAGACCGACGAGGCCTGCAACAAGAAGGTTCTCGTTGCGCTGGAGAACGGCCTGCGCCCGATCCTGTGCGTCGGTGAGTCGCTCACTGAGCGCGAGCAGGATGTGACCATGGAGGTTATCCGCAAGCAGATCAAGATCGCCCTGCAGGGTGTTGCGGTCGAGGATATCAAGAAGGTCGTCATCGCTTACGAGCCGATCTGGGCGATCGGCACCGGCAAGACCGCTACCGCAGAGCAGGCCGGCGAGGTTTGCGCTGCGATCCGCGACTGCCTGCGCGAGAAGTATGGCGCGCGCGCGGCCCGCGGCATCACCATCCAGTACGGCGGCTCGATGAACGCCAAAAACGCAGCCGAGCTGCTTGCTCAGCCGGATGTTGACGGCGGCTTGATCGGCGGCGCCTCCCTGAAGAGCGCTGACTTCGCAGCCATTGTCGAAGCAGCCAATCAATAAGATACGGAAACGGTGAGGGCCGAATTCCCGCGCCGTTCAAGCGGGAGGGGACATCGGTGAAGCGTCGTTGTCCCCTTTCGTCCGCTTCTGTAAAGGAGTCATTAAATTTATGAAAAAAGAAGTTGTGCCGAACAAGGCAGCCGAAGAGAAGTCTGCGGCGCCTGCTGCCGCTAAGGCGGCGGCCCCAAAGACTACCAAGGCTGCCGCTTCGAAAAAGACCACGGCGGCAAAGAAGCCTGCTGCTGCGAAAAAGACCGCCACACGCAAAACGGCCGCAGCCAAGGCGCAGGGCCCCAAGAAGCCCACGGCTCTGATCATTATGGACGGCTTCGGCCATCGCGATGAAAAGAAGGGCAATGCGATCGAGGCGGCGAACACGCCGAATCTGGACAAGATCTTTAAGGAAAACCCGATGACCTATATCGGCGCTTCCGGTCTGGATGTCGGCCTGCCGGACGGTCAGATGGGCAACTCCGAGGTCGGTCACACCAATATCGGCGCGGGCCGCATCGTGTATCAGGAGCTGACCCGCATCACCAAGTCCATTCAGGACGGTGATTTCTTCGAAAACGAAGCGCTCATGAGCGCGATCAACCAGTGCAAGTGGTTCGATTCCACCCTGCACATCTTCGGCCTGCTGTCCGACGGCGGCGTGCATTCGCACATCGATCACATGTTCGCGCTGCTTGAGCTGGCGCGCCGCAACGGCCTGCGCAAGGTCTGCTTCCACTGCTTCATGGACGGCCGCGACACCCCGCCGCAGTCCGGCATTGAATATATCGACCGTCTGCAGAACAAGATCGACACCCTCGAGCTGGGCTGCATCGCGACGATCTCGGGCCGCTACTACGCGATGGACCGCGACAAGCGCTGGGAGCGCGTCGAGAAGGCGTACAACGCGATCGCCGAGGGCATCGGCGAGCACGCGGCTTCCGCG
>DXDO01000128.1 GCA_019115425.1 Candidatus Agathobaculum merdigallinarum
GTCTCCGGAATCATCTCAATCGTTTCAATTTGCATGTGGTTCAACAGGAAAGGCTCCCTGTTCAGCTTTGTCAAACGAATCATCTTTCTTCTCCCTTCCCGTTACTCTGTTCGCAATCATAATGCGGGGGACGCGGAAGCGCAAAATGCGCTTCCGCATACCCTTTTACTCGGTCTACTTCGTTATATTATCGTTACCGCTTCATATTGACCAGATCGGACAGCATTTCGTCCGTAACCGTGATGATTTTTGTGTTCGCCTGAAAACCGCGCTGCGTAGTGATCAGATCCGCAAATTCCGTGGCAACGTCGGTCTTGGAGGATTCCAGACCGCCGGACATGATCGTTGTCGTACCGGTACCGGTGATCGCCACTGCATTTGCTGCATCGGCCGCGGCATTATTCAAATAAAGATTTCCACCAGCACCGTCGTTAACAATTTGTCCGCAGGTGCCGACCGTTACATCACCGGCATTGCCGCCCGCACGATAATAGCCATTGTTCTGCTTGGTCAGGCCGTTCGGGTTAATCACGCTGCCCACCGCGATCGCACCGACCGTAACGGTTTCGCCGCCCTGCGTCGTGCCGATAATGACACCGTTGCTGTCTACGCTGAGGTTGATACCCTGCAAGTCGACGCGGTTATTTACATCGAAGTCGTCACCCATATCCGGATAGTCCAGCGCGTTATTAACCTGTCCTTGGCCTTGACCATTGCCAACCGTCGGATATACGGCTTCGCCTTCCGCCGGCATCGTGCCGTCCGCATTCTGCTGCGGGGGTGCCGCAACCGGTATTCGCAGCGGACGCAGGCAGCCGTCCCATTGTATCGGATCGGTCAGTTTACCAGTTGTCGGATCACCTTTCGGCATGAAGCCGTAAACACAGTGGCCGTTTGCATCCACCAGAAAGCCGTCGTTATCCAGCGAGAACTGACCCACACGCGTCAGCTCCAGATCATTCGGGTTCTCCTGATATTCGGCCGCATTTTCCGGCTTCGGGCCTGTGAGGAAAAAGCCGTTGCCGTTCAGATACAGATGGGAATTAACGCCGGTTGGCTGATAGCTGCCCGTCGTCATATTCAGATCGATCGTGCCCAGCTGAGAGCCATAGCCGATCTGCGCGGCGTTCGTACCGCCGTACTGATTGCCGCCCGCGGTGCTGTTGTTGATCGCGGTATAAAGCGACTCACTGAAAACGGTTACGCCCGGCTTAAAACCTACGGTATTGGCGTTTGCAATATTGTTGCCAATCACGTTCATTTTCTGCATGTGGGTCTGAAGACCCGCAATTGCAGCATACATAGATCCTGTCATAAGTGTATATTTGCGCTCCTTCCAACGATACGGTGCTGCCGGCGCCTGTCAAACGGGCAGCCGCCAAAACATCCTGAAGGACCTGCTTTCTTTCCGATTATTTCAGAAGAACAGCACCGTCGATATTTGTGAATACGTTATCCTGCATTTCCTGCTGCGAAATCGCTGTAACAACGCGGTTCTGCGGCACATTAACAATAAACGCCCTGCCTGTGTCAAACACCAGAATGTTTTTCGCCCCTTTGGCGTTTGCCAGCTCCACCGAGGTAGACAGGCGGTTCAGCAGTTCGTCATTCATTTGTATGCCCCGTTCCTCCGCGCGCATCTGCGCGTGCTTGGAAAACTCGATCGTTGCCGGCTTTTGCTCTGCTCCAACCGATTCCAGCCGCTGCCGCAGCAGATCACCGAACGTCCCTGTGGAAGCAGAGGGACTATGCTGCGTTTTCTGCCGCCCAGAAACGAACCCACTTTGGTTCAGACGTTCAATCATAGACTGACACCGCTTTCGCCTTGGGTCTCATCTTCCGACGGAAGTTCAATCGGATGCTCGGGCGCAGGATCGGACGGCGTTTCCTCATCTTCAGGGATCTCGCCTACTGCCATGATAGAATTGATCGGATACGTTTTACCGTTGATAAAAAGGACCTGCTCGCCATTCAGCGTTCCCGTACCCGTTACCTCGCCGACTGTCTCGACCAGTTTTCCATCCTTGTACTCGCCAACCGTAACAGTCTTTCCTACCAGAGAGGCCGCGTAAGTCAGGGTGCTTGCGTCCGTCATGGTCGCCATCGCCTGAATAGTGGACATCTGCATCAGCTGATTCATCATCTCGCTCGTAGAAGCAGGGTTTTCAATATCCTGATTCTGGAACTGAATAATCATCAGCTGCAGAAAATCCTCCATGGTCAGCGCCAGATTATCCGAGCTGCTGTTCTGTAAGTACCCGCTGTTGTCCGCAGCGTCCGTACGAGTGGTGTTATTCGCCGTGTACGTGGACGAGGTGGACATACGCGCAATCGTAGGTGCAAATAAATCGCTCATGTGCTCACTTCCTTTCGTCAAACCGTTTCCATCTGGAACAATCCCAGCCGAAGCTGCCCCAGGAAACTATCCTGCTCCTCTTTGCTTGGCCGCTGCTGCTGCTCCTGTTCCTGCTGTTGCTGCTGGTTGTGGCCGTCGTACTGCGGCTGCTGCTGTTCCTGATGCTGCACCTGTACCTGAACCGGCTGATCCGTTCTAGCTTCCAACAGTGCGGCCAGGCTGCCTGCATGCTGAGACAACAAGGTGGTTGTTTTTGCGGAGTCGGCGTAGATCGTCAGTCCGACCCTGCCATCCTGCTGTGTCAGCTCAATGGTAATGTGGCCCAGATTCTCCGGCTTGAGCTGAATTTCAATTTTGTCGCCAACGTTTTTCAACTCCGCCTTGATTACCGTATCGGCAAGCTGCTTATCCACATCCGGCGCTTTTGTGTCGATTACTGCGGTATTTTCACCGACCTTGACCGGCACGGTCTCCACCTCGCGGAAAAACGGCTCCTCATAGCCCGCTCCGGCGTAATCCAAGCCCTCCTGCTGGTTCTTTGGAGATGCGGACTCCTGTTCCAGCACAACCGGCTGCTCCGCAGTCTGCACATTTTGCGGCTGCTGCGGCTGCGCTGTTTGCGGCGCGGACTGCACCTGCGGCTGCGGAACCTCCGCCTGAACCTGGAACGATACCGCCGAATGCTCCACCGGAATGGCTGCCGGCTGCTCGGAAACGACCTGCTGGGGGACGCCGGTAAGCGACGCCATCTGCGGCTGCACCATTTCCGGCACCGTCTGCACAGTTTCCTGCATCACCGCGCCCACCGGCTGGACCTGCTGCATCTGCTGCGGGATAAACTGCTGGAACATGACTGCTGCCGCCAACAGCTGTGCGCCCTCAACCGGCTCGGTTTCCGGCGTGTCAGCCGGCTTCTGTCCCGCCGCGGGCGTTTCAGCCGGTTTCTCCGGTTGTGATTTGTCCGCAGGTTGATCCTGCGCCGTCTTCACATCCTCCTGCTTCTGGTTCAGCATATCCTGGAAAGAGGTTTCTTCCCCGCTGCCCTTGCCGCTGTCCACCGATGTATTGCCGCGGTACGCTGCCAACTGCATCAGGAACGCAATCTGCTCTGTCATATGTATTCACCTCCTTTCACCGTAGGATAAACCGGCACGGCGCTTTATCCACCGCCCACTCTGCGCTTTCGCTATTGCCTTGTGCCGGCCATCACGCGGGCGGTTGAAACAAACTCATCTATAAACTGTTCTTCGCTTTTTTGAACGTCTTTCTGGTATAATTTCAGCTTTTTCTCCTTGAGCTTCTCGATTGTCGCCTTATCGGTTTTGGCTGCGATCACTTCATTGCGCTTAGCCTCTTCCGCTTTTCTGTACTCCGCCAAAACACGAAGGGCCTTTTGGATCTCCTGCTCCTGTACGCGCAGCGATAAATCATAGCCCGCCGCATCCGCAATCGACATACCTTCCAGTTTGCGCCTGCGGTACTCTTGGTTTACTTCGTCAAACCGGTGCTGCAACGCGCGGACAACCGCCTCCTGTTCGCGAACCTTGGCGATTGCCGCGGCATGCTCAATCTGGAGTGCTTCTAAAAGCTGCTCTCTGTAATGCAGAACCGTTTCCATGGAAAAACGAAACTTTTTCATCGCTACCGTCCCCTATCGGTCTTTTTACTGCAGGATTTTCTCCAGCTGTCCAACGCTTTCATCATAGCTGAACGATTCGTTGATCCCCTGCATCAAAAATGCGTTGATCTTATCGATTTTCGATATGGCATAATCCAATCGAGGGTTGCTGCCGGCCTTATATGCGCCGATGGCAAGCAGATCCTCGTTTTTTTCATAAATACTCAGGATGTCGCGCAGCTTACCAGCCAGCTTGCTGTGCTCGGCGGGAACGATATCGACCATCAGTCGGGAGATGCTTGCCGAAACATCGATCGCAGGGAAATGGTTGGCGTTTGCCAGCTTACGGGACAGCACGATGTGTCCGTCCAGAATGCCGCGCACCGTATCCGCGATCGGCTCGTTCGTATCGTCGCCCTCTACCAGCACCGTATAGACCCCGGTAATCGAGCCCCGTTCAAAATTGCCGCTTCGCTCCAGCAGCTTGGGCAGCTCCGCATAAATGGACGGCGTGTAGCCGCGCGCCACAGGCGGTTCGCCGACCGCCAGGCCAATCTCGCGCTGCGCCATCGCAAAGCGGGTTAGCGAGTCCATCATCAGCAGCACGTCCAGTCCCTGATCCCGAAAATACTCCGCGATCGCGGTCGCGACCGAAGGGCATTTCATTCGCAGCATGGCCGGCTGATCGGAGGTTGCGACCACCAGGACCGACCGCCGCATGCCTTCCTCACCCAAATCCTTTTGGACAAATTCGAGCACCTCGCGGCCGCGTTCGCCCACCAGAGCGATAACATTGATATCGGTCTTTACATTTTTTGCAATCATGCCCATCAGCGTTGATTTGCCGACGCCTGAACCCGCAAAGATACCGATACGCTGCCCCTTGCCGATCGTCAGCGTGGAGTCGATCGCCCGCACGCCGAAATCAACGCGTTCACGAATGGGGGGACGGGTCAGGGGGTTAATATAGGGGCTGTCAACATAATAGCTGTCCCCCTCTGGGAAGGGCTCTTTGCCATCAATCGGCTTTCCCATGGCGTTGATGATGCGTCCCCTCAGAAAATCGCCCACCTGAAGCCGCAGCCGCTTGCCGGTATTGCGGACAAAGCTGCCCGGCGCCAAGCCGTTCATATTCTGATAGGGCATCAAAAGCATCCGGTCGCTCCGGAACCCGACGACCTCGGCCAGCACCTGACTGTTGGATTCGGCGGAATAGATCCGGCAGATATCTCCTATCGCCCCATGCCCGCCGGAAGCCTCGATCGACATGCCCACGATGTTTTCTATTTTTCCAGTCCGGCTCAGCGTATCGCCGTCCTTGATCTGTTGAATAATATGTTCAAACATGGACTTTGTTTCTTCCTTCTGCCGCCGCTCAGCTGTTTTCCCTGATCATGGCTCTGATATTCTCAAGCTGCGTCGATGCGCTCGCGTCAATGATTTCATCCGGCATTTCCACAATGCAGGTTCCCGCCTCCGCATCATGCATCGGCACGATCTTCACATGATCGGATATGCTCGACAATGCCGCAGCGAGCGTGGGATCGGTCTGCACAACGCCTTTGACATCACTGTCCGCCACATATATCTGCACCCATTCGCGCCGCTTCATCTTCTGCGTTGCCGAAAGGATCATTCGTTTGATGATCTCCTCGCTGCTTTTCAGGCTCACATGGATCACTTTCTCCGCCACGGTAACGGCTACATCCAGCAATTCGCCGCGCAGATTGTCAATCGTCTCTTCCCTGGACAGGGTGGCTTTGGAAAGAAACATCTGCACATCCTGCACCATCCTCTGCGTTTCTGCCTTGGTGGTCTCGATCGCTTCCTGCTCGCCTTTTGCACGGCCCTCTGCATAACCCTGGCCGTAGCCCTCCTCCGCAGCACGCTGATGGATTTGCGCTACTTCCGCTTCTGCCGCATTTTTGGCCTCCTCTATGATGCGTTCGGCCTGCTCCTGTGCATCATGGAGCAGCGCATTCGCCTGCGCTTTGGCAAAGGCAATGGAGCTGACGCCGGCATTTTCACTGTCCTGTCTTGCGTCGGACAGCGGCTGCTCCGGCTCAGCCATAGGGATAAAGTCTGAACCCTGCGCGTTTTCCGCAGGCTGCGCATTTTCCTGGGGAATACTCTCCTGAAAGCGAACCATTTCCTCCAGCTGCGCCGCCATCTGTTCGGTATCCGGCAGGGTATAGTCCTCAGCCTTCGGCTTCATGAAGTACTTCAGGATATTAGGCAATGATCTCATCCTTTCCGCCCTTCAGGATGATGATCTGATTGCGCTCTTCCAGATCCCTGATGACGCCAACAATACGCTGCTGCGCCTCTTCCACATCACGAATACGCACATTGGTCGTAATCTCGAGGTCTTCCTCGATGTTCTGGCGCATACGGGTAGACATATTGCTGTACAGCTTGTTCATGACATCCTTGTTTGCGCCCTTGAGCGCCAGCACAATATCACGCATATCGCAGTCGCGGATAAAGCGCTGTACCGAACGGTCGTCCATATGGACGATGTCCTCGAATACGAACATCCTTTTCCGAATCTCTTCGGCAAGATTTTCGTCCTTGACGGAAAGGCCGTCGAAAATCGCCTTTTCGCTCGAGCGCTCCAGATTGTTCATGATAGCGGCAATATGATCCAGGCCACCGATCTGAACGTTTTCCGTCACGATAATGTTCGAGAACTTCTTTTGCAGTTCATCTTCAATCATCTTGACCGCGGCCGGCGAAGCGCTTTCCATGCGCGCGATATCTTTTACGACACGCAGCTTCTTCTGGGTCGGCAGCTCTTCCAGCACCGCAGCAGCCTTATCCGGCTCAACATAGGACAATACCAGCGCAATCGTCTGCGCCCGCTCGTGCTGCAAAGTTGAGAGCAGCGTCTTTGCATCCGTTTTATTCAGGAATGCAAACGAGCGGTTGCTCAGCGCCTTGGTCACCTTGTTCAGCAGCAGCTCGGCTTCCTGATCGCCAAACGCTTTTTGCAGCACGGTACGCGCATACTCCAGACCGCCTTCCGTGATGGCCTTGTTGGCCATGCACATCTGGTAAAAGTCCTCAAGAACCTGTTCGGTCTGTTCCGGTGTGACATATCCCAGCCGCGCGACCTCTATGGTCAGCTGCTCCAGCTCGTCCGCGTTCATGTACTGATAAATTTGGGACGCCTTATCCGTTCCAAGAGCCACGATAACCGTCGCCGCTTTCTGCGTCGTGGTCAACTCCTGTTCAGCCATTTGCGCCCTCCCCCTTCAGCCATGTACGAATCATCTGTGCGGCAATTTCAGGATTTTCCTCTGTAAACTTGCGAATATCCTGTTTCAGTTCCATATTCTTTTCATTCTTGATATCCAGAATGTTTTCTGTCTGCTGCGCCTGCGCCTGTTCGAGCGCCGCGGCCAGTTCCTCCGCCTGCTGCTGTGCCAGCAGTGCCTCCGCCTTCTTGCGCCGGCGACGTGCAACGAGCAGCAGGATCAACAGCAGGATCAGCAGTCCGCCTACGCCTGCCGCAACGTATATCACCCAATTCGGGATGGCGATTCCCGGGAGAAGCGGCGTCTGCACGCTGCCATCCTCCGGCGAGTAGAACGGTGCAACCAGCACATTGATCTTATCCGCCTGCTGGTCCGCCGAAATACCGGCCGCACGCGCGATGTGGCTGATCAGCTGCGCCGTGCCCACATTGCCTGCAGCATCCTGATTGATGGTAACAGCGATCATCACATCCGTGATGATGCCCGAATTCTGCTCACGCTGCTCGACTGTGCTGTTGACGTTATGATCCTCCGAACCAGAATCCCTGATATAGGTCTCGTTGCCGTTTACCGCATTCTGGGATTCCATATAGGTCGGAATATCCGCATTGGTTGCCGTGCCGACAACGCCGCCCGCCGTGTCTTCGGTAGCTCTTGTCAGCTCGCGATCATACTCACGATGCCCGATGATCCCTTCTCCGTCGGGCGCGCCTTCCGGCGTGGTGTATGTCGTCGATTCCGACACGCTGCGGCTTACATCAACCGTGCTGTTTACGCTCACGCGCACGTTTTCCTCGCCGTATAACGGCGAGAGCGCCTGCATGACCTCGTTTCTTACTCTGTTATTGACCTGATTTTCCAGACGCATCTTCAAGTCGGATGCCGAAGTGGTCGTATTGGTATCGCCGCCCGGCAGATACGTGTTGCCCATAGAGTCTACGATCGAGATGCTGTCAAACTCCAAACCTTCGACACTGCGCGCCACAAGATTTCCGATCGCCTCGGCATAGTTTTCCGGCATCGAGCCGCCGTCCTGCATGGTTACCATGACCGATGCGCTGGCTGGGATCGCATTCTCACTGTCCAGCACATACCGCTGGTCCGAACCGGTGGAAATCTGCACCACAGCGTCCTTCACGCCGTCCAGACTGCGGATAACGGCAGCCATGCGGTCCTGCAATTCGTATGTACGCACGGTCTCCCTGTCGGATTCGCTCGCCATCATGCCGATATTGTTAAAATAGGTATCATAATTGAAGCCAGACTCCGGATAGCCTTCCAGCAGCAATTGGGCCTTCAGTCTCGGCTCATCCGCCGCCGGAACCTTGATGGAGTCGCCCTCAATCCGATAGTTCGTCACGCCATACTCTTCCAGCTTGCCGATGATCGCTGAAGACTCGTCCGTAGACAGTCCTGTAAACAGAGTTTCATACGGCCGGTTATTGAGTACCAGAGCCACTGCGACCGCAACCAAAACTACGGCCAGCAACACGATCACTGTCCGTTTGATTACCTTGGCTCTTTTTTCACCCGTATATAGTTTCTTTATTTTTTCCAGTTCACCCTGCAGCTTTTCTCTCACGATTTGCCTCCGACCATATTAATTGCGTTCCCTCGGATATGCGCCGTCGTCGTTATCCCCCTGTTAAAAACTCATCCGTGTGATTTCGCTGTATGCGTCCAGCGCTTTGTTGCGCAGCTGAATCAGCAGCTCTATCGACAGCTGCGCCTGTGTGCTTGCAATGGATGAAGCCGCCGGGTTATCAAGCTGTCCGGTTGCCAGCAGATACTCCGCCTGATTTTTTTCCGCATCCGTCTGCTTTACCGTATCAATCGCATTTTGAAATATATCTGCAAAAACCGGCAGATTTTCTCTGCCGGACACACTTTGATCCGACTCGCCCAGAGACAGGGGAAACGAATCCCATATAGGTTGTATGGTTCCAATGTTTACTGCCATGACTGCTCAGCCTCACTTTTCAAACGCTTAGTGCTTACTTTCCAATATCCAAAGCCCGTGTCGCAACGGTTTTCAGCGTATTAAACGCGGTAACATTCGCGGAAAACGCTTGTGTCGCCGCCATTGCGTCGGTGATTTCCTTTACCAGATCCACATTGGGCATTTCAACATACCCCTCTGCGCTGGCATCGGGATGGGAAGGGTCGTACTGCAGTTTAAACGGGCTGGTATCCGCGACGATCTGCGTTACCTGCACACCGCCGTTCTCTGAAAGCTCTCCCGCAGCGGCAGGAACTCTGCCCGCCGCCCGCGCCAGAATGCTGCGGAACGAGTCCCTGCCATTCTCAGCTTCCATAACCACCATTTTGCGCTGGTAGGGACCGTCTCCCCCTTCGACCCGCGTTGTATTGATATTCGCAACATTCTCAGCGATCACATCCAGACGAAGCTGCTGCGCTGTAAGCCCCGAGCCGGTGATATTCATAGAACTTAAAAAAGCCATGCTTCTTCTCCTTTACTGCCCGCGTATTGCCGTTCTCAAGAGTGTCAGATCGTTCGAAATTGCATTAAACACATGCTGCTGCTGCAGAGCGGTTCGCGCCAGCTCAATGCCCTGTTCCGTGGCATCCACGCCGTTTTCATCCATGCGGGCGCTTTCGTCTTCCGCAACATGCACAAGCGCAGTCGCGTTTTCCAGAGTCTCGCGCATCTCAGCAGCGCCACCACGGGAGGAGGAGCGCAGTTGCGCGCGCAAGGCCTCTTCAAAGGTGACGTACTTGGCCTTATAGTTTGGAGTTTCCACATTCGCCAAATTATCCAGGATGGCAGTCTGCTTCGTCCATAAGTACTCCATGGATCGTTCCATCATGGTAAATGCATTATTCGTCAATATGTTCATAGCGTTCCCTCCAAACCGATGAAAACCATATCATAATACATGGTATTCT
>DXDO01000129.1 GCA_019115425.1 Candidatus Agathobaculum merdigallinarum
ACCTTGGGTCCTGATTTGTTGCTTTGGTGAGACATTGGGGGTGTTTTTGCGGGGAGGAACTCAATCACTTATCCTTGAGCAGCGAATTGAG
The DNA here is from genome assembly GCA_019115425.1 of Candidatus Agathobaculum merdigallinarum. Taxonomy (GTDB): domain Bacteria; phylum Bacillota; class Clostridia; order Oscillospirales; family Butyricicoccaceae; genus Agathobaculum; species Agathobaculum merdigallinarum. The sequence continues at coordinate 92 of DXDO01000129.1, forward strand.
CTCCTCCATAAAGGTATTGATATCCTTGAACTGTCGGTAAACCGAGGCAAACCGCACATAGGCAACCTCGTCCACCTTGCGCAGCTGCTCCATCACCAGTTCGCCGATGGTCTTGCTGGATACCTCGCTTTCGAGCGAACCAAATACCTTCTGCTCCACATTATCCACGATCTGCTCGAGCTGCATCAGCGAAACCGGCCGCTTTTCGCAGGCCTTCATCAGCCCGCCGAGCAGTTTCTGACGGTCATATGGCTGCCGGGTGCCGTCCCGCTTGATCAGCATCAGCGGCATACGTTCAACTGTTTCATAGGTGGTAAAGCGTTTCAGGCACTTCAGGCACTCCCGCCTGCGGCGGATGCTTGTGCCTTCATCTGTCGGACGCGAATCGACAACCTTGCTGTCGTCATAGCCGCAAAATGGACATTTCATCGGGGTTCACCCTTCCAATTCCATAAAATGTGATCTATTTTTATTATTATACCACCGCTTGTGTCATAAAGTCAATAAAACGCAGTAAATTCCCCTATCCCTTGCGCCGCGGAATCTCTCACACCGGTGCGAAACGCGACAACACGCGCACCGCGCGCGCCAGCTCCTCAGCTTTCGTGAAATTGTTTCGATACACCTCGATCAGCGTGTGTCCGTCATAGCCGACCGCGCGCAGACGCGAAAAGAAGTCCGCATAGTCCATACAGCCCGTGCCGGGCAAAAGGCAGCTTTGATCCGCTGAAAAATCACTGATATGCACATTGACGATCCGATCCCCCACCGCATCGATAAATTCTTTCCAGTTCCGTCCCGCGCGGCGCGCCTGCTTGATATCCAGCGTATAGCGCAGCTCGGGCACAGCACAGTACAGCGCGCGCAGGAAGTCCGGATCGCGCGAGCGGCACCAGGCCACGTTTTCCTGTGCCAGCGTGATCCCGCAGGCAGAGGCGATGCCGCACAGCCGCCGGTAGACCTCGCACTTCCGTGCCCAGCGCGCCGCATCGTCCTGATGCCCCATATCCCGCTCACCATGGAAGGTCAGAAAGCGCGCCCCCAATGCAGCGGCACACTCAAAATACCGCTGATACTGCATCAGCCCATCCTCGGTGCGGCGCTTGTAATCCGAAAAAAGCAGCATCCCCTCCATCAGCGAAGTATATGGATGCACGGACACCACATCCAGCCCATAGCTTTTCACCTGCGCGCCGATCTGTTCATAAAAATGTGGTTCAAACTCGCTCTCGGTATTGAAAAATATCTCTACCGCGTGTACACCCAGTCCTGCCAGCACCGGCAGGATCTCCTCGACCGGCTGCGGATAAAAGCAGGCGGTTGAAATACCAATCCGCATGACAAACCTCCCATTCCAAAGCAGGGGCGCTCAGAAGCGCCCCCGTTATGATACCGTTTCCTCCTAAAGGGAAAGCCGCTGTTTTTCCGTCAGATCGCCTGCTTTCTGCGGATCTTCTTTCGGAAGAAGGCCCACAGGCTGACCGACAGCAGAATCGATGACCACGCGCCCGCCAGAATGCCGACGATCAGCGGCAGCGTAAACTGCTTGAGCGACGGTACGCCCAGAATAAATACCATGCCGATGGTAAACAGCGTCGTCAACGTGGTATTGATGGTTCGGCCCATGGTCTGCCAGATGCTGCGCTCGGCGATCTCCTCAAACGGCTCCCTGTGTGCATTGCGCAGGTTCTCGCGCACACAGTCAAACACGATGATGGACGCATTGATCGAATAGCCCAGGATGGTCAGCGCCGCAGCAATAAAGTTGGTATCCATCGGGATTTGCAGCCATACATATACGCTCAGCATGATGAGCAGGTCGTGCAGCAGACAAACGACCGCCGCCAAGCCGCTTGTCAGCTCAAAGCGGAAGGTGACGTAGAGCAGCATCAGCGCGATCGCCAATACCGCGCACAGCACCGCCGCGCGTTGCAAATCGCTGCCGACCGAGGCGGAAACGTCCTCATTGCCATACAGGTCGGCATCCGTCAGGCCGTACTGCTCATTCATCGCGTCGATCACCTGCTGGCGCGTCTCGGAATCGATGCTGGTCGAGCGGATCAGCACCTGCCCGTTGCCATCGCCCGACGAGGTGACCGAGGACGGCGCAATGCCGGTCGTCTGCTCAAACAGGTCGCTGACCTCGGTCTGAAGCTCCTGCGTCACGGTCTGATGCATGTTGAACTCCATCTCGGTGCCGCCGGCAAAGTCAATGCTCAGGTTAAACAAGTTCTTGCCAAACGGCAGCAGGATGAGCGCCACAAGGCCGGTTGCAATCAAGAGAGCGGAAATGCCGCCGAAAATCTTGAAGTTTTTCACCACGGGGAAGCGGCCGCCCTCGCGTGTTTTCTCGCGCAGGCCGTATGCCTTGGGATTGCGAATACGGAAATCCACCATACGGTTCAGCAGGAAATGCGTCACCGTCAGCGCGGTGAACATGGAGACCACCACGCCGATACCCAGTGTGGTCGCAAAGCCCACGATCGTACCCGTGCCGAAGAAGAACAGCACACCCGCCGCGATCAGCGTGGTCAGGTTGGAATCCAAAATCGCGGTGAACGCGCGCCGAAAGCCAGAATCAATCGCGCTCTTGACCGTTTTGCCCATACGCAGCTCTTCCTTGATGCGTTCAAAGATCACGACGTTGGCATCCACCGCCATACCGATCGACAGAATGATGCCCGCAATGCCCGGCAGGGACAGATTGATGCGCAGCACGCTGAACAAAATGGCTTCGATCACAATGTAAAAGCCCAGCGCAAGGCAGGCGACCAGACCCGGCACGCGGTATACGATAATCATGAACAGGCAGACCAGCACCAATCCGATCACCCCTGCGATCAGCGAGGTGCGCAGCGCATCCGCGCCGAGCTGCGGGCCGACCGAGCGCAGCTCCGCCTGCGTCAGGCTGAAGGGCAGCTGGCCCGCGTCGATCAATCCGGCAAGCTGCTCCGCGCTCTCCTGGGTAAAGTTTCCGGAAATGGTGCAGCTTTCGCTGTCGATACGCGCGCTGACATACGGATCGGAAATCACCTGACCGTCCATCACGATCAGCAGCTGGTTATCGCCGTCGCCGCCGTTCTGCACCGAACGCTTTGCAATCTCCTCGGTCACATCCGCGAACTTCCGGCTGCCTTCATTCGTGAAGTCCACCTGCACATAGTTCTCCTGCATGCCGTTCGGCGTTGTCTGTCCATACTGCGCGCTCGCGCCCGCGATATCCGAACCGGTCAGCAGCGCATACTGTGCCGCGTCAACCGTCTCGCCGCTCATCACCGCGTTGGCATACGCAGTATATCCATCCCAATCCATAAACAGCAGCTGAGCGGTCGTTCCCAGCGTCTGCACTGCCTCCTCCGGATTGGTGATCTGCGGGATCTCGACGGTCAGACGGTTTTCGCCCGACAGCGCGACCGTCGCTTCGGTGAAGCCCTGACTGGTCAGACGCTGGCGGATCATGGCCTGTGCGGTCTGCATATCGTGCGGCAGATCGTCCATATTGTAGCCCTCCGGCAGCACGGCCTCATACACAATGCGCGAACCGCCGACCAGATCCAAGCCCAGACGGATGCCGTGCTCGGTGTCCATCACGCTTGGAATGATGGCGGTCAGCTCGGGCGTATCGTTTTCGGCCGTCTCATTGCCGGAAGCGTCCGGCGCTTGATCGGTCGGATCACCTGCGGCATCGGCGTCCGCTTCTGCGCCGTCCTCCGTGGTGACAGCCGTTGCAGGCGTGTCCTCGGTCGTGCCGCTGTCCCTAAACGGCATGGTCCATCCCCCCGGGATATACAGGCCTGTTACCGCCGTTACGCCGAGAAACACGATCACCAGCATAACGACAATAAAGGAAATTACACTTTTCTTCACAGACTGGTTCCTCCTTTGATTGATTACATAGCTAAAGTAGTATACTGCGGCATCCGAAAAAAGTCAACCGCAGCAGTCTGTCATAAAAAAAATGCCCGCTTTGCGGGCATTTTTTATAAAATCATGTCCTCAAATACACGCTGCACCCCACGCGGCATCAATTCCGCGCGGGCGCGGTACATCCATCGTTTCTGCCGGATCAGAGGTTGATCTCCACCGTAACTTCCTCGCCGTCCAGATACGGTGCGATCGCCGGACGGACACATTCGCTGATGAACTCGTCCACCTGCGACGGGCAGCGGCCGATATACGCCTTCGGGTCAAGATGCTCGAGGATCTGCTCGCGCGTCATGCCGAACATCGGGTCGGCTGCGATGCGGTCGATCAGATCGTTGTCCAGCCCTTCCTCCTTGACGCGCTTGCCCGCGGCCATCGAGTGCTCACGGATGCGCTCGTGCAGCTCCTGACGGTTGCCGCCGCGCTTGACCGCGTCCATCATGATGTTCTCGGTCGCCATGAAGGGCAGCTCGTTCATCACATGCGCCTCGATCACCTTGGGGTATACCACAAGGCCGGAGACCACGTTGATCATGATGTTCAGGATCGCGTCCACCGCGAGGAACGCCTCAGGCACCGAGATGCGCTTGTTGGCCGAGTCGTCCAGCGTGCGCTCGAACCACTGGGTCGCGGAGGTGAACGCGGGATTCAGGCTGTCTGTAATGACGTAGCGCGCGAGCGCGCAGATGCGCTCGCTTCTCATCGGGTTGCGCTTGTACGGCATGGCGGAAGAGCCGATCTGGTTCTTCTCAAACGGCTCCTCGACCTCCTTGAGGTGCTGGAGCAGGCGCAGGTCGGTCGCGAACTTGGACGCGGACTGCGCGATGCCCGACAGGGTCGCGAGCGTCTGCGCGTCGATCTTGCGCGAATAGGTCTGACCGGACACCGGCACCACGCCCGCGAAGCCGAAATCGTCCGCAATGCGCTTTTCCAGTTCCTTGACCTTGGCCTCGTCGCCGTCAAACAGCTCCATGAAGGACGCCTGCGTGCCGGTCGTGCCCTTGCTGCCCAGCATGCGCAGGTTCTCGATGCGGTACTCGACCTCGTGCAGATCCATGAGCAACTCGTTCATCCACAGGGTCGCGCGCTTGCCGACCGTGGTCAGCTGCGCGGGCTGGAAGTGGGTAAAGCCGAGCGTCGGCTGCGCCTTGTGCGCGTCCGCGAACTGCGCGAGCTTGTCCAGCACAGTCGCGAGCTTTTTGCGCACAAGCAGCAGGCCCTCGCGGATCTGGATGATATCGGTATTGTCGCCCACATAGGCGCTCGTCGCGCCGAGGTGGATGATGCCCGCCGCTTTCGGCGCGGCCTTGCCGAAGGTGTAAACGTGCGCCATAACGTCGTGGCGGACTTCCTTCTCGCGCGCCTTCGCGGTCTCGTAGTCGATGTCGGTCAGGTGTGCTTCCATCTCGTCCACCTGCTCCTGCGTGATGGGCAGGCCGAGCGCCATTTCGGCTTTCGCCAGCGACACCCACAGGCGGCGCCAGGTCGAGAACTTCATATCCGAGGAGAAGGTGTAGAGCATCTCCTTCGAGGCATAGCGCGAGGAAAGCGGGCTTTCATACACGTTGTTCATGTCAGTCGTCCTTTCCGGTCAGTTGATCGTGATCCAGTGATGGATCATTTCAGATTTTCAGCCGATTTTAGTTTAACACCGAACCCGCTGTTTTTCAAGCAGGCGGCGGCGTTTTGCCCATATATTGTAGCAATAAACAAACTTTCTCCCACCTCCGCCCATGTATTTGATGTGTTCCGCCGCCATGCTTGACTGCCGCGCCCGCACATGTTATCATCAAGGCAGCAAAGGCGCAGGAGGTGCATGGTATGCGAAAAGCCCGGCAGGAGGAGCGCGCAGCGCTCGCCGCATTGATGTTCGACCAGTTTTACGAAAAAGAGGAATTGCAGCAGCAGTTTTCCGGCGTGGACGAGCAGACCGCCCGCCGTTTTGGGCCCTCGATGCTCAGCCTCGGGCAGGGCTATTTCTTTACGCACGGCGATGTGTTCGTCTGCGAGGGCGCGGACGGCGCGCCCATCGGTGCGATCGTCGGCGCGGACCCGCGCCGCCTGTCCCGTCTCGGCCCGCTCGGGCAGCTTTTCTACGCCCTGCGGAACGGAAAAATGCTGCGTACTATCCCACGGCCGCTGCTCGCGCAGCTGATGCGCAACAGCCGCCCGGTCATGGAGGTACACAGCATGAACTGGTACAGGCGGTACTGCAAGCATCCCTATTATATCGCCCAGTTCGGGGTGGACAAGGCGCACCGCGGCAGCGGCGCGGCCCGCGAACTGCTCGACGGCGTGATAGCCCATGCGGCCGCACAGGGCTATCCGGCGGTCGCGCTCGAAACGCTCTCGCGCGAAAACGTGCCCATGTACCTGCATTTTGGCTTTTTCCTCAAGCAGGTATACACCTGCGGCGCGTTTACTGAATACCGACTGATCAAATATCTGCCGCAGTCATAATCAAAGGCGGGAGCGCATTACGCTCCCGCTGCTTTATCAGAACAGTTTCCATATCTGCCCTCGCCGCCTAAAACCATTCTTTATTCGTTTATCAGGCATTGCCTCAGGCGCTGTATCCGCGCAAAAAATTCTTTGGCCTCAAAAGGAACCACAGCCAGCGAGGGAGGATAGCTGCGGAAAAAATCCTCGGCCGCGTCCAACAACTTGCCACACAACTGCGCAAAATCCGCGGTCAGCTTCGGCTGCCCGTCCATCTGCAAAGCCATCCGCCTTCCTGACAACCGCTGGATACGGCCCTCATGCGGATGATCTGGGCAGCACAACACCGCTTCATCCGTCTCGCACAGCTGTTCCAGTGCATTCAATACGCATTGCCACAGTTCCTCAATGCAGCCATCAAGCGCATTTCCCTGCTCCCCGCAATCTACGGTGATGATACCGTCGATATACTCCTCAGGCTTCTTAACGAACGGATATTCCGCCAGCTGCTCCAGCGGCACATACCGCCGCGCATTTGGTATGCATATCTCGGTCGTGATCCGGATCTGTTCCATACTGTCCTCTTTCTGCAAAGCGGCGCCCTTTTCAGAGCACCGCTTCTTGATCCCTCTCTTATGCGTTTTTGATAAACGCCTCCAGCCGGTCGAGGCCCTTGTCGATCTCATCCAGCGAGGTCGCATAGCTCCAGCGGACAAAGCCCGGGGCTGCAAACGCGGTGCACGGTACGGTCGCCACAAGGCCCTTCTCGAGGAACAGCTGCGCGAAGTCCTCCGCGCTCTCGATGGTCTTGCCGTACATGGACTTGCCGATAAAGCTCTTCATATTCATCATAACATAGAACGCGCCCTGCGGCTTGATGCAGGAAACGCCCTCGATGCGGTTCATGCGCTCGACAAGGTGGTCGCGGCGCTTCTCAAACGCCTGCTTCATCACCTGCATATCCTCCTGCGGGCCGCGCAGCGCGACGATCGCCGCATGCTGCGAGATCGTGGACGGCGCGGAGGTCGAGTGGCTCAGGTAATTGCTCATCACCTTGGCAAGCTCGGGGTTGGATGCGCTGTAACCGATGCGCCAGCCGGTCATGGCATAACTCTTGGACACGCCGTTGACAATGATCGTGCGCGCTTTCACGTCTTCACTGAGCGACGCAAAGGACACGAACTCGATGTCGTCATACACGAGATTGCAATAGATTTCATCTGCAATAACATAGATATTGTGGCGGCAGCAGACCTCGGCAATGGCTTCCAGCTCTTCGCGGGTATAGACCATACCGGTCGGGTTGCAGGGCGAGTTGAGCATAAACACCTTGGTCTTATCCGTGATCGCGGCATCCAGCTGCTCGGCGGTGATCTTGAAGTCCTGCTCCTCCTCAGCGGCGACGATCACGGGCACCGCGCCCGCCTGCTTGACCATCTCGGAGTAGCTGACCCAGTACGGCGCGGCGATGACGACCTCGTCCCCCGGGTTGCACAGCGTCATCAGGGCAACGTAAACCGAGTGCTTTGCGCCGGAGGCAACCACGATCTGCTTCGGCTCATACTCCAGGCCGAAATCGGTTTTCAGACGATAGCACGCAGCCTCGCGCAGCTCCATCAGGCCGGCGGCCGGGGTGTACTTGGTCTGGTTGGTCTCGATCGCCTCAATGCCCGCCTGCTTGATGTGCTCGGGCGTGGGGAAGTCCGGCTCGCCTGCGCCGAAGCCGACGACATCCTTGCCTTCCGCCTTCATCTGCTTGAACAGCGAGTCGATTACAAGTGTGGTAGACGCTTGTACCCCCGCTGCGATCCTCGAAATCGGTTTCAATGCCACTGGTTACGCACTCCCTTTTCATCTCTCTATGATTTTATTATATGCTCGTTGCTGCTCTTTTGCAAGTATGCGTCCGTCAAATTGCAAAACTGCCCGAATAGAAAAAACCGCCAATTTCGGCGGTTTTCGTGTGAAATATTCACAAAGCGCGCGAAAAGTCGCGCGAAAAGACGACGAGCGCACGCCCGTCCCGGATTTCGACCACAAACGTCTCGCCTGCGGCCGCCTCGTTGGAAATAGTGATCATACCAGCGCGGGTGACAGTCGCCTCGCGCAGCGGGTATTTCGCGTTTTCAATGGTCACGCCGGTCAGCACCGCGTCGAGCGGCACGATGGAGAAATACCGGTATTCCGGCGGCATTATGAATTTTTGGCGGCCACCCTCATGCAAAACGATTGAGTTCTGCCGGTCGAGCACGGTCAGGCGCCCGCCCATCGCGCGCGCCTCCTCCAGAAGCGAGAGATTGGCCAGCTCGTGATCGATGCGCCCGCCGGTCGCGCAGACCAGCGTCGCCTCGGCGCAGCCGCGGCGAAACACCTCGCGCAGGCAGCCCTGCGTATCCGTGTCGTCCTTCTCGGGTTTCAGGCGGATGATCTCCGTGCCTTCGACCTCGGGCATGGAATCGCAGTCCGAGATCATGAAGTCCGGGTGCAGGCCGAGCGCGCGCGCATGGCGCAGCCCGCCGTCCGCGCAGGCGATCAGCGCGTCCGGATGCGCATCCAGAAACGCGCGGATGTAGCCGTATTCGGTTTCCGGCGCTGCGGCGAAAATCAGCGCGTGCCGCCCTTCGTAAGCTCCCATTGCTTCAAATCCTTTACGCTTTCATACAGTTTGACGTAGCTGTCGTGACGGGTTTTTGCAATTTCACCCGCCTCGACCGCAGCGCGCACCGCGCAGCCCTTTTCCTTGACATGCGCGCAGCCGGTGAATTTGCACTGCCCAATGTAAGGCGCAAATTCCGGAAACGCATATTGCAGATCCTCCGCGAGCACGAGATCCATCTGCTCGGTATCGAACGAGGAAAAGCCCGGCGTGTCCGCGATGTATCCGCCGCCCTCGATGGGGTGCAGCTCAACATGCCGCGTGGTGTGCCTGCCCCTGCCGATACGGTCCGAGATCGCGCCGACCGCCGCCCCGAACTGCGGGTCGATGCGGTTGAGCACGCTCGACTTGCCCACGCCCGAGTTGCCCGCGAATGCGGACACCTTACCGCGGATGCGCGCCTTCAGCTCGTCAATGCCGTCGCCGGTCAGCGCGCTGACACGCAACGTATCGATGCCGCTTTTGCGGTAGGTCTCATACAGCTCGTCCCCCGGGTTCTCATCGGTCTTGTTGATGACGACCAGCACGTCCATGTCCTTGTGCACCGCGATCGCCGTGACGCGGTCGATCAAAAACGGGTCGGTCACCGGCGGGGCGGCCGACGCGACCGCGACCAGCAGGTCAAGGTTCGCGACCGCCGGACGCACCAGACTGTTTTTGCGCGGCGCGATGTCCAGCAGGTAGCCCGTGCCGTCCTCGGACTGGATCTCCAGCGTCACGCGGTCTCCTACGATCGGCTTGCCCACGGTTTTGCGGAAGCGCCCGCGCGCCTTACATTCGATCAGGCCGTCGGCGGTATCCACATAGTAGAAGCCGCCGATGCCCTTGAGAATGATCCCTTCGGTCAAAAAATCTACCTCTCTGTCAACTGAACGTATAGATCTGGGTCGTGCTGCTGCCATCGACGCTGACCGTGACCTCATGCTCGCCCACGGTGCCGGTAACCGGCACAGAAATGCTGCCGAGGCTGGTTTCGTGCGTCTGGTCATACTGCACCACACCGTCCACCGAGATAACGACATGCGCCATATCTGTGCTGTCCGGCAGTACGACCGGAATGGTCGCCGAGCCCTGCTGGGGCACGGTCGGCTCTTCCTCGCCGCCGGTATTCCCGCTGTCCGGGGGATTATCGTCATCCGTCGTCTCCGGCGGGCGCTGCGTGATCCCCTTGGAGATCTGAATATTGATCGTCGTACCCTGATTTACTTCAACGTCAGGGTCGGTGGACTGCCATACCACTGTGCCGACTGCGGCCTGGTTTTCCACCGAATCGACCGAGCCAAGCGACAGTCCGCGCTCGGTGAGCGCCTGCCGCGCCCCGTCCTCGGTCATGCCGTACAAACTCGGCACGGCCACCGTCTTGGTCTCCTTGCCCTTGCTGACGTAGATGGTCAGCGACGCCCCCGGCTCGAGCTCAGTGCCGACGCCCGGGTCCGTGCGGATGACAAGCCCCGCTTCCACCTGGTCGCTGTATTCTTCCTGCGTCTTATAGCTGATGCTGTGCGCATCCAGCATCGTGGTCACGTAATCCAGCGAGCGGCCCGCGAAGTCGATCACCTTATACGTGTTGCTGACGTTTTCACCGCCGGCGGATACCGTCAATGTGATGACCGTTCCCTTGGTGACCTCGGTCGTCGCGGCGATATCCTGATAAAGGATCTCACCCGCCTGCCGGTCGGACTCGATACGCTCGTCCGCTTCCCTGATGGTGAAATTATCGGTATAGGTCGGGTCCGCCATCACTTCGTCGATCATCATGCCGAGAAACTGGGGAACCACTACCTTTTCGCTGTTACTGCTGCCGGTTGCAAACAGGATGCCCATCACAAGCAGGGCGATCACCGCCACCACAGCCACCGCGATGCCCGCGGCAAGCCCGGGCCGCTCGGCCAGGCGGTCGAAAAAGCCTTCCGGCTCGCGCACGGCCGTTGCAGTCTCGCGGCCAAGCACCTGCGTTTCACCGGATTCATCCGCTGCGGCGGCATAACCAAAGCGCAGCTCCGGATTGCCTTTGAGCCGCTCCAAATCGGCATACAGCGTTTCCGCCGATGCGTAGCGCCGGCTGATATTGGCGCTCATCGCGTGCATGACGATCTCGTCCAGCCCTCTCGGAATCCCCGGCACCAGTTCGCTGGGCGCGAGCGGCACGGCGTTTAAGTGCTGCATCACCACCTGCAATGCCGTTTCGCCCTCGAAGGGCAGCTTGCCGGTGAGCATTTCATACATCACAACGCCGAGCGAGTAAATATCCGTCCGGTAGTCGATCTTAGAGCCCTTCGCCTGCTCGGGCGAGATATAGTGCACCGAGCCGATGGCCTCCTGCACCACGCGGGTCTCCTGCGTGGTGGCAAAGGAGGCAATGCCGAAGTCGGTCAGCTTGGCGGTGCCGTCGCGCAGGATGATGACATTCTGCGGCTTGATATCCTGATGGATGATGCCGCGGGAGTGCGCATGCACGAGCGCGCGGCAGATCTGCTCTGCAAAGAACACGGCTTCCTGCCAGGACAGGCTGCCCTTTTTCTGCAGATATTCCTTGAGGGTAATGCCCTCGATCAGCTCCATGACGATATAGTCCGTTCCGTTTTCACTGCCGACGTCGTACACGGAGACAATATTATGATGGCTGAGCTTGGCGACCGCCTGAGACTCGATCGAGAACCGCTTGCGGATATCCGGGTCCTTGGCATATTCGTCCTTCAGAATTTTTACGGCGACATACCGGTTGAGCACATGGCAGCGCGCGCGGTAAACAACAGCCATGCCGCCCACGCCGACCACATCGATGATCTCATACCGACCGCCGAGCAGTTTGCCGATATACTTATCCATATGCGCCTTACGCCTCCTCTTCCGCGCCGCGGGTGAACAGCGCAACCGTGATATTATCGCGGCCGCCGCCCTCCAGCGCGAGGGTTAGCAGCGCATCGCCCGCCAGCGCGAGCGTTTTTGCCGTTTTCAGGGTGTCTGCGATCTTCTCATCCTCCGCCATGCCGGTCAGTCCATCCGAACACAGCAGCAGCACTTCGTCCTCGCCGAGCCGCACCTCAAACAGATCGCCTTCGACCACCGGTTCCACGCCGACCGCGCGGGTAATCAGGTTTTTCTGCGGATGCGTGCGCGCGTCTGCCTCGGTGATCCGGCCCTGCCGACGCATCTCCTCGACATAGGAGTGGTCTTCCGTCAGCTGGTGCAGGCGTGTGCCGTCGAACAGATAGGCGCGGCTGTCGCCCACATTCAGGATCGTCACCTGATCGCCCTGCACGAGCGCCGCAACCAGCGTGGTGCCCATGCCGCGAAACTCCGGCTGCCGCCCCGCCAGACTGAACACGGTCTCGTTTGCCTCGTCCAGCGCGCGCGTGAGCAGTTCCTGGCGGGTTTTGGCATCCAGCGCACCGGTCAGAGCGGCCTTGATGGACTCGGTGAATACCTGCGCGGCAAAGCGGCTGGCCACGTTGCCCGCATTCGCGCCGCCCATGCCGTCGCACACGACGAGCAGCGCGGTTTTGTTTTCCTCCCGCGCTTCGATCTGATAAATGTCCTGATTGGTCGGGCGCACACGCCCCTTATCGGTCAATCCGAACCATTCCATAGCTACACCTCCGTGTGTTTAGAGGAATTCCCGCCCCCTGCAGAGCAGGGCTTGGGGCAGGCAGACGGCAAAGCCGTCCGCGCTTTTATATCATCTGGGCCGCGTCCTCCCGCAGCTGCCGCTGGCGGAGCTGTCCGCACGCCGCGTCGATATCCGGTCCGAGCTTGCGGCGCACGGTCGCGGTTACGCCGCGCTTTTGCAGCGCCTGCTGGAAGCGGCGCACGGTCTCCGGCCGCGAGGGTCTGAGCGGGCTTTCCGCCACCTCATTGAGCGGGATCAGATTGACATGCGCCGGACGGCCGCGCAGCAGCTTTGCAAGCTGTTCCGCCTGCCAGGGGCGGTCGGTCTTGTCCCGCGCCATCATGTACTCATAGGAAATGCGGCGGCCTGTCGTATCGAAATAGTACCGGCACGCGCGCATCAGCCGCTCGACCGGATAGGCGTCGTTTACCGGCATGATGGAGGAGCGGGTTTCGTCGTCCGGCGCGTGCAGGGAGACGGACAGCGTGATCTGCAGTTTCTCCTCCGCTAACTTCTCTATTTTATCAGCAATTCCACTCGTTGACAAGGAAATATGCCGCTGTCCGATGTTGATGCCCTCGGGACAGCTGACCAGATGCAGGAATTTCAGCACGTTGTCGTAGTTATCGAGCGGCTCCCCCGTGCCCATCAGCACAATGCTCGACACCTTTTCACCGCTGTCCTTCTGCATAAACAGGATCTCATCCAATATTTCGCCCGCGGACAGGTCCCGTTTTTTCCCGTTCAGGCCGGAAGCGCAGAATTTGCACCCCATCCGGCAGCCGACCTGCGTGGATACGCAGACCGATACGCCGTGCTCATAGTGCATGAGCACAGATTCCACACAGCTGCCGTCCTGCAGCCGCCACAGGTATTTGACCGTACCGTCGACCCTGCTCACCTGCTTGCGCGCGATGTCGGGCACGGTCAGGATAAACCGCTCCGAGAGCCGCTGCCGCAGGTCTTTGGACAGGTTGGACATCTCTTCAAAGGACGTAACGCCCCCGTGAAGCCATTGGAAGATCTGTCCCGCGCGGAAGGGTTTCTCGCCCATGTCCTTGAGCGCCGCTTTGAGTTCTTCGATTGTCAGGGATTTGATCTCTGTCATGGTTTTCTCCTTGCTGGAAAATCGGACGCAGGCGCGCACCGCGCGCCCTACGCCTTCCGCCGCATTTTAGCGATAAAAAATCCGTCCGTGTCATGTATCGGCGGCAGCAGGGTGACCATGCCGTCCTCCCGCGCGCCGCATACGGGATGCGTCCACGGAACCGCTTCAAAATCCGTGCTTTCCGCCAGAAACGCGCAGACCACGTCCTCGTTTTCGCGCCGCAGGATCGTACAGGTCGAGTACACCAGCGTGCCGCCCGGCCTCACATACTGCGCGCAGTTTTTTAGGATCTTTTGCTGCAAAGCGGGCAGCTGCTCGATCTCGTTCAGGTCTTTGTAACGAATCTCCGGCTTTTTGCGGATGATGCCCAGCCCCGAACACGGCACGTCGCACAATACGACGTCCGCGCTGCCTGCCCATTCCGCGTGGAACACGGCTGCGTCCTGCAAAGCCGTCCGGATATTGGGCAGTCCCAGCCGCGATGCGCCCTCTTTGATACGCCCCAGCTTATGTTCATATATATCGCAGGACGTCACGCTGCCCCTGCCCCGCATGCGCTCGGCCATGGCAAAGCTCTTGCCGCCGGGCGCGGCGCAGCAGTCGAGCACCGTATCCCCCGGCTGGGGATCGGCCACCGCAGCGGCCAGCGCGCTCGCCGCGTCCTGTATGGTGATCCTGCCCTCCGCGAAAGCAGGCAGCGCGGCCGCGTTCCCGCCCTCGCACAGCAATATTTCCGGAAACGCACGGTGCGGCGTAACCGTCAGCCCCTCGGCTTCGAGTTCTGCCTGCATTTCCGCAGGCGTTGTTTTCATCGTGTTGACGCGCACCGAGATGGGCGCGTCCGCATTGTCCGCCTGACAGATGCGCTCGGCCATTTTCCGGCCGAACTGCTCAGACCACAGCCGCACGAGCCACTCCGGATGGCTGTATTTGAGAGAATAGTAGCTTTCCTTATCCGGACAGTCGAGCACCGGCAATCTGTCCTGCTGCACGGCCTGCGCCGCGCTCCGCAGCACCGCATTGGCAAATGCGACCGTGCGGTCGTTGGCGTGGCAGTACCGCCGCACCAGCGCAACGGTTTCCGCGACCGCGGCATGCGCCGGAATTTTATCCATCAGGATCAGCTGATACAGGCCCATGCGCAGACAGGTAAGCACACGCGGCGCAATTTTTTTCAGCCGCACGCTGGAAAAATGCCGCAGATACCAGTCGAGCAGCAACTCATTCTGCACCGTGCCATAGGTCAGGCGGGACGCGAGCGCCGCGTCTCGGCCGTCCAGTCCCGCGCGCTCCAGATAGTGATGCAGCGCGCCGTCCGACCACGCGCCCTCCTCGGCCATGGAAAACAGCGAAAACGCCGCCACCTCGCGCGGCGTGCGCGGGCGCTTACCGATCATCGCGTCCCCGTCCTCCGAACAGCAGAAGCAGACGCAGAAGCTGCGCGAGCGACACCGCAAGCGCCGCAAAATAGGTCATCGCGGCGGCGGTCAGCGTTTTTTTCGCCATTGGGTATTCCTCCGGTGTCAACAAGCCGCCCTGCTCGAACGCCGCGAGCGCGCGGTTTGACGCATTGACCTCCACCGGCAGGGTGACCAGCTGGAACACGGTCGAGAGCGCAAACGCCCAGATGCCGATATCGATCAAAATGCCCGAGTTCATGAACAGACCCAGAATGATGAGCGGAAGCGCCGCCGCTGAGCCGAACTGCGTCACCGGAATGATGGCCGCGCGCAGGCGGATGGGAAAGTATCCGACCGCATACTGCACCGCGTGCCCTGCCTCGTGCGCAGCCACACCGACGGATGCGACCGAAGTCGAGGAATACACCGCGTTTGACAGGCGGATGGTGTTAGTGCGCGGGTCAAAATGGTCGTTCAGCTTACCCGCGACCCACTCGATGCGCACACCGGTCACGCCGTTTTGCCGCAGCACGGCTTCGGCCGCCTGCGCGCCGGTCAGGCCGCGGCGGTTGAGCACCTGTTCATAGCGGTTAAATGTGCTTTTGACCTTGGCCTGCGCCCAGAGCGCCAGAATGATGCAGGGGATGACCAGCACAATATAGTAAATATCAACGCGGTAAAAACCGAAATAAGGCATAGTCTACTCCTTTTTACTCGCCCAAAATGGTTCCTGTTTCGATGGCATGACCGCGCAGAAAATCCGCGCTCTTCATGCGCTTGCCGCCGACGAGCTGCACCTCACGCAGCGCGAGCGCGCCCTCGCCGCACGCAACGACAAGGCCCTTTTTCGGGTCGCTCACAAGCACTTCGCCCTGCCTGGCTGTGCCGGAAACCGGCTCAGCGGCGTAGATCTTGAGCCGCGCACCGGCGAGCGTGGTCAGCGCGACCGGCCACGGGTTCAGCCCGCGGATCAGGCAGTCGATCTCATGCGCGGATTTGGCCCAGTCGATGACCGCCATCTGCTTATCCAGCATGTGCGCGTAGCAGCTCTGGCTGTCGTCCTGCGGCTGGGGCGTGATGCCGTCCAGCGTTTCCAGCGTTTCCAGCAGCAGTTTCGCGCCCGCCTGCGCGAGCCGGTCGAACAGCTCGCCCGCGGTTTCCCGCGCGCCGATCTCGGTCTCGTAAGTCAGCAGCATGTCGCCCGTGTCCAGTCCCTCGGCCATCTGCATGGTGGTCACGCCAGCCTTTTGGTCGCCCGCAATGACCGACCACTGGATGGGCGCCGCGCCGCGCCAGCGCGGCAGCAGCGAGCCGTGGACGTTGATACATCCGCGCGGCGGGATGTCGAGCACCGCTTTCGGCAGCAGCTTGCCGTACGCCACGACGATGATGACCTCGGGCGCGAGCGCGCGCAGTTTTTCCTGCTCCTCCTCATTTTTGAGCGTGACAGGCTGGTAAACTGGGATGCCATGCCGCAAAGCCAGTTCCTTGACCGGCGGCGCGGTCAAAACCTGCTTGCGGCCCTGCGGCTTGTCGGGCTGAGTATACACCGCGCACACCTCATGTCCCGCGTCAATAAGCGCCTGTAAGCTCGGCACGGCGAAATCCGGCGTGCCCATGAATACGATTTTCATTCCGCGCCTTCCTCTTCGCCGCCCTGCAGTTCTTCCATGTCCACATACTCCTCCACCTTTTCGGTGAACAGATGGCCGTCCAGATGCTCGGTCTCGTGGCAGAAGCACTGCGCGACAACGCCCTCGCCCTCGCGCTCAAACCAGTTGCCAAAACGGTCCTGCGCGCGGATCTTGGCCCAGGTCGGGCGGGTGACATAACCGTACACGCCCGGCACGGACAGGCAGCCCTCCACAATGCGCTGCTCGCCGCGCTGCTCGATCACCTCGGGGTTGACCAGCTCGACTACTTCTTCCGGATCCTTGTTGATGTCCAGCAGCACGACCACGCGGCGCAGCACGCCGACCTGCGGTGCGGCAAGGCCCACGCCGCCCGAGTTCTCGAGCGTCTCGCGCATATCGTCGATCAGCGTGTGCAGGCGGGCGTCGAATTTCTCCACCTTGCGGCTGTGCTTGAGAAGCTGTTCGTCCCCTTGCGTCAAAATATTACGAAGTGCCATGTCAATTCATTCCTCCATCATTCAGCATTTCCGTATATCTGTGTAAGCATTCCTGTATTTTTCGCTTGTCCAGCTGTGGGAAAGAAACCACGGGCTGCGCCGAGCCGTTCCCGCCGAGCCGTTTTTCAAACCAGCCGACATCGTGCCAGCTGTCAAACTTCCAGCCCGAGCCGTGCCACACGCCGGCAAGCGAAAAGCCGAGCTTTTGATGCAGCCGCTCGCTTTTCTCATTCGGCAGGGTGACGCAGCCGTATAAAATGCGCAGATTCTGCATTTCCAGCAGATCGATCAGGCACCGGTACAGCGCCGTTCCCACGCCCTGCCCCTGCGCCGCAGGCGCAAGGTAGATGGACAGCTCGGCCGCCCAGTCGTACGCCGCGCGCTCGCGGATGCGGTGCGCATAGGCGTAGCCGACGATTTGCCCGCCCCGCTCGCACACGAGGTAGGGGTGCAAAGCGGCGGTTTCCCCGATGCGCGCGGCGAATTCCTCCGCCGTGGGCACGTCGTATTCAAATGTAATGACCGTATCTTTGATGTACGGCGCGTAAATGTCCAGCAGAGCGGCCGCGTCGCCCACCGCCGCCCGCCGGATGACAAAGTGTGGTTCCATATCTCTTCCTCCGCGCCACCGGCGCGCATTTAATCGCAAAGCAAGATAATTTCTTGCTTTGCATAAAAACGCGCGACATGCGCGTGCGTTTTTATACCAGTGCAAAGCAAAGTGTGCCTGCCAGGCGCGCTTTGCGCAGCTGGGGGTGTATCCGCACTGTAAGTGCGGTACATCCCTCTCGATTGGAACTGTACGTTCCAATCGAAATCACATGTCCGGGTTCTCATCCGCAAACACGGTCACGCCCCTGTTTTTGCTGTCCTGCATGAATTCGCGGATCACGCCCGCGATCAGCGAGCGCCAGCGCGCATTGCTGTCCGCCCGCATGGTCAGGTGGTAGCGGTAGCGCCCCATCACCTTGACCACCTGCGCCGCGGCCGGTCCCAGAACCGGCGCCTTGACATCCGCGTACTGCCCTTCCATCAGGCTTTGCAGACGGGCTTTAAGCGCGATGAGGCTTTTCAGCACCTGCTGCTCGACCTCGCCCACCGCGGTCAGCACGGTCAGGCCGCGCACCGGCGGACACTGAAGTGCCTGCCGCGTTTCCAGCTCGCGCTCGAAAAACGCTTCATAATCCTGCCGCGCTGCGGCGAGGATGACCGGATGCGCAGGGCTGTATGTCTGAATGACCGCTCTGCCCGTGTCAAATCGCCGTCCCGCGCGCCCCACCACCTGCGTAATCAGCGAAAAGGTGCGCTCACGCGCGCGATAGTCCTGCGCGTATAAGCTCTGGTCCGCGTCCAGCACGCCCGCCAGCGTGACGTTCTCGAAATCCAGCCCCTTGGTCACCATCTGGGTGCCGAGCAGGATATCCGCCCCGCCTTTGGCGAACTGCGACAGCAGCTTTTCGTGCGCGCCCTTGGTGTTCATCGTGTCCGCATCCATGCGCAGCACGCGCGCGGACGGGAACTTTTCGTTCAGCTCCTGCTCGACCTTCTGCGTGCCCGGTGTTTCGGTAAACAGATGCTCGCCGCCGCACACGGGGCATTTTCCGGTGATCCTGACCGATGCGCCGCAGTAATGGCACATCGCGCGGCCGGATACCGAGTGATAGGTCATGCTCGTCGAGCACGAGGGACATTCCGGTACCCAGCCGCAGAGCGCGCATCCGATCACGCGGCTGTTTCCGCGCCGGTTGAGAAACAGGATCGCCTGCTTTCCCTTTTCCAGCGTATCGATCAGCTCGCTTTCCAGCTGCGGGCCGATCACCCCTCCGCGCCCCTCGCGGGCAAGGCCGCGCATATCGGCGATCTGCACATCCGGCAGGCCGGCGCCAAGAAAGCGTTCGGTCAGCCGAAATACCGGATATTTACCCTGCTTTGCGCCATAATACGTCTCGACCGACGGAGTAGCCGACCCCAGAACGAGCAGAGCGTTCTGCTGGGCAACGCGGTATTTTGCCACGTCGCGCGCATGGTAGCGCGGCGACTGCTCGGAGCGGTACGCGCCGTCCTGCTCCTCGTCGATAATGAGTATCCCCAGGTTCTGCACCGGCGCGAACACCGCCGAGCGCGTGCCGATGACAACGCGCGCGCGGCCGGATTTGATCTTTTTGAAGCTGTCGTACCGCTCGCCGGCGGACAGCGCGGAGTGCAGCACCGCGACCTCGCCGCCAAACTGGGCGGCAAACTGCCGCAGCACCTGTGGGGTCAGCCCGATCTCGGGCACAAGCACGATCGCGCTTTTGCCCTGTTCCAGCGCCCTGGCAATCAGCTTTAAGTAGACCTGTGTCTTGCCGCTGCCGGTCACGCCGAACAGCAGCGCGGCGCGCGGCGCGTCCTCATCCATCAGCGCGGCAATGCCGTCATAAACCTCCTGCTGCGCCGCGCTCAGAATCGGCGGCGCGGCCTTTGGCACCTCGGAAAAATCGGGCGTACGCAGGCGCTCTTCGCGGTGCTCGCGCAGAAAGCCCTTTTTGACCATATCGCGCAGCGCCGCATCCGACACGCCGGTCATATATACAAGCTCCTTCTGGCTCATCCAGCCGCCGTCCGCCAGCAACGAGACCACGTCCATGCGGGCGGGGCTGCGGCGGCTGATGCGCGCCATTGCTTCGCCCGCCTCCATATCCAGAGAGAGCATCTTTTCGGTTTTATCGTTTGATTTCTGTATGGTATTGCTGTGATAGACGAGTATCCCCTCGCCCGCGAGCGCATCCAGCAGGCGTGTTACGCTTTTGCCGCCCAGCCGCTGCCGGATATCCGAGACTGCAAGCGTCTGTCCCGGGCGGTCGAACAAAGCCAGCACCGCGCCCGCCTCGTCCTCCCGCTTTTGCAGCGCGGCAAGGTCGGCATCCGGCGCAAGCGTATAAGTCTCGTTCCGTTTGAACCACAGCCCTGCGGGCAGCATCACGCGCACGCAGTCAAAATAGGTGCAGTACAGGCGCTCGCGCATCCATGCGGCGAGTTTGAGCTGCTCGGCCGTTAAAACCGGCGCATCGTCCAGCACCTCGACGATGGGCTTGAGCTTGTATTCACCGGTATCTTGACGGAACGCCAGTACGACCGCTTCCGCCCGTTTATTGCCAAAGCCGAACGGCACAAGAACACGGGTGCCAATCTGCACCTGTTCCCGCAGCTCGTCCGGCACACGGTAGGAATATAGCTTGTCGATCGCATAGGTCGCCGCATCCACAGCGACCGCGCAGATTGGTTCGGTCAAAAGCTATACTCCTTTCTCTGTTGATGAAAATTGCTATGCATATAACTCCGCGCCGCAGCGCGTATTTAATAGAAAATTGCGGTGAACCGCAATTTTCATAAAAACCCGCGACATGTGCGTGGGTTTTTATACAAACCGATACCAAGTGTGCCCACTGGGCGCGCGCAGGTATCGGAAATTTTCAATTGAAACTGTAGTTTCAATTGAGTTGCTCCTGCTGCATCGCCAGCAGGCGGTCGAGAATGATGTCCGCAAGCTCCTCCTTGGGCATGAGCGGCGGCGTTTCCCGCCGTCCGTCCGCAAACAGCAGGGTCGCGACATTGGTATCCGTGCCGAAGCCCGCGCCCTTGTCGCGCAGCGAGTTTGCCACCAGCATATCGCAATTTTTGCGGCGCAGCTTATCCGCCGCGTTGTCCAGCAAATTCTGTGTTTCCATCGCAAAGCCGCACAGCAGCTGGCCGGGGTGCTTGCGCCGCCCCAGTTCGGCGAGGATATCCGGATTGCGCGCAAGGGC
Organism: Candidatus Agathobaculum merdigallinarum; assembly: GCA_019115425.1. Lineage (GTDB taxonomy): Bacteria > Bacillota > Clostridia > Oscillospirales > Butyricicoccaceae > Agathobaculum > Agathobaculum merdigallinarum. Next base: position 21,145 of record DXDO01000129.1, read on the forward strand.
AACTGACATTTCGCCGTCGCCTTTTTTCATCTTTTCCGGAGCGACCTTTGCCGGACGGTAGTCGCCCACCGCGGCCGCTTTAATCACCATGTCCTGCTGATCCGCGCGGGAGATCACCGTGTCGTACATATCGCGCGCGGATACAACATCCACCCGCTGCACGCCCTCGGGCGTAGCCAGCGCGGTCGGACCGGAGACCAGCGTCACCTCCGCGCCGCGCATCGCCGCGCGCGCCGCGACCGCATAGCCCATTTTCCCTGTCGAGTGATTGGATAGGAACCGCACCGGATCCATCGCCTCCTGCGTCGGCCCTGCGGTCACCAGCACACGGCGCCCGTGCAGATCCTGCGGGGTGAGCGCCCGCTCGATCCCCCAGAGCAGCACCGGCGTTTCCGGCAGCTTGCCGCGGCCGGTGTCGCCGCAGGCAAGCCGCCCCGCCGCAGGATCGATGATATGAAAGCCCCGCTCGCGCAGCGTCTGCAAATTCTGCTGGGTGACCGGATTGTCGTACATGCCGGTATTCATCGCCGGCGCGATCACGACCGGCGCGCGGGTCGCCAAAAGCGTGGTCGTCACCATATCGTCCGCAATGCCGTGGGCCGCCTTGGCGATGACATTCGCGGTTGCAGGGGCGATCACGAACACATCCGCCGCCTTGGCAATCGACACATGCTCAACCTCCCACGCGAAGTTGCGGTCGAAGGTATCCACCACCGTGCGATAGCCGGACAGGGTTTCAAACGTCATGGGTGAAATAAACTGCGTGGCCGATTCAGTCATCAGCACACGCACCTGCGCGCCGGCATGACGCAGCTTGCTGGTCAGATCCGCAGCCTTATATGCCGCGATGCCGCCCGTAACGCACAAGACGACTGTTTTCCCCGCAAGACGCATCGCTTACCGGTCCTCCTCCGGCACATCGCCGTCGTCCAGCTCGCTGTCTCCAAACTCGTCGAGGCGGAGATCCTCCTCCTCGGCTTCCGCTCCGTCCTCGGATGAAGTTTCCTCCTCATCCAGATCCAGCGCGTCATCCACATCCACCATCGCGGCAGCGATCGGGTTGTTCTGCACGATCACCGGTTCGGTGCGCGGGCCGGGACGGTAAACGATCTCGCCGGCTGCGATCTCGTCGAGCGCCAGCTTGACCGCCTTATCCGGCAGCTGCTCGCCGGTTTCCTCCGCCTGGTCGGCAATGTCGCGGGCACGCTGCGCCGCCAGATTGACCAGCAGATAGCGATTGCCCACTCGCTTCATGAGTTCCTGCATGGAAGGTTTCAGCATTGTAATCAGTTCTCCTTATATTACCCTTAGTATTCTTCGATCGAAACTACAGTTTCGATCAAGATGAACGCACCGCACCAAAGGCGCGGATGCGTCCCAAGCTATGCAAAGTTCCGACACGCGAAACTTTGCGCCGCACTGGTATAAAAACCGTGATACACGGCCCAGGCCGCCTTCTCTTGGTCTACGACCAATTCACCTTGCGCTCCCGGTTTTTATAAAATTGCGGTATACCGCAATTTTTATTCTATTATACGCTTCGCGCGCAAAATCAGTCCCCACGCCGCGCGGCAAAAATGCCCTGTATCTCGCGCACCGCGCGGTCGATCTCATCGTTTACCACGACATAATCGAACTTATCCTGGCTTTTCAGCTCTTCTTTTGCGGTCTCAAGGCGCTTGCGCACCTTTTCCTCGTCCTCGGTGCCGCGGCCGCGCAGGCGTGCGGCGAGCTCCTCAAAGGACGGCGGCGCGATGAACACCATTACCGCGTCCGGACGCTTCTCATGTACCTGCATCGCACCCTGCACCTCGATCTCGAGGATCACGTCATAGCCCTCGGCAAGTTTTTCATTGACCGGCGCTTCGAGCGTGCCGTAGTAGTTATCGACATAGCGGGCGTGCTCTAAAAACGCGTTCTGCGCGATTTTTTCCTCAAAATCCGCCTTGGTGAGGAAGTAATACTGTACGCCGTCAGTCTCGCCCGGGCGCGGCGCGCGCGTGGTCGCGGAGATCGAATAAAAAAGGCGGTTGTCCTGCTCGCGCAGAAGGGAAAGCAGCGTGCCCTTGCCCGCGCCCGACGGGCCGGTGAACACATACAGGGTTCCTTTAGGCATCCTCGGTCTCTCCTTCCTCTCCGTCGCCCGCAAAGCGCGCAGCGACCGTTTCCGGCTGCAAAGCGCTCAGCACCACATGGTCGCTGTCCATAATGAGTACCGCGCGGGTGCGGCGGCCGTAGGTGCCGTCCACCACCATGCCGCGGTCGCGCGCCTCCTGCACGGTGCGCTTGACCGGCGCGGATTCGGGGCTGACGATTGCGATCAGACGCGACGAGGCCACCATGTTGCCAAAGCCAATATTGATGAGTTTCACCCGTGCCGCCCCCTTACAGCTTATTCAATATTCTGAATCTGTTCGCGGATCTTTTCGATCTCGCTTTTGATATCCACCACGATGCGCGCCATATCCACGTCGTTCGCCTTGGAACCGATCGTGTTGGCCTCGCGGTTCATTTCCTGCACCAGAAAATCCAGCTTGCGGCCGACCGGCTGGGTCTCCTTCAGCATACCGTCCAGCTGGTGCAGATGGCTGCGCAGGCGGACAGTCTCCTCATCGACCGCAGTCTTGTCGGCATAGATCGCCGCCTCGGTCAGGATACGTGTTTCGTCGATGCTGGTATCCGCCAGCACCTCCTGCATACGCGCGCGCAGCTTTTCACGGTACTCCCTGACGCGCTCGGGCGAGCGTTTCTCCACCTCGCTCACCATGCGCTCGATCGCGGCGCAGCGGCCGCGCACATCCTCGGCAAGCTTTTCGCCCTCGCGCAGGCGCATCTGATCAAAGCCGTCGCAAGCCTTCCCGAACACATCGGTCACGTCGCGGATCAGCTCATCCGCGTCCTGCTCGATCCGCTCCGATCCCAAAACTTCCGGCATTTTGGCCAGCACGGCGACGGTCACGTCGTCCCGCAGGCCATAGGTCTCGCTCAGGTCGTGCAGCGCGTCCAGATAGCGCTTTGCCAGTGCGTGGTTGACCGTGACGGCGATATCCCCGCCCTCCTGCATCTCCACGCTGACGAAAATCTCCACTTTTCCGCGCGCGATACGGGCCGCGGCGGCTTTTTTGACCGCGTCATCCAGAAAACCGTACTGGCGCGGCGCCTTGACCGTGCAGTCCAGATAGCGATGGTTGACCGCGCGCAGTTCGACCGTGATCGTGCGGCCGTTCAGCTCCTCCCTGGCGCGGCCGTAGCCGGTCATACTCTTCATGTCATTTCTTCCCCTTTTCAATCGGGCGGCAGGCTTCTGCGCAGCAGCGCAATCAGCCGTGACAGCGCCACGTCATACATTAAAAATATAACATTGGCCGCGGCCCACAGCGCCACGACCTTGCCCAAGCCGGTGACGGCGAGCTGCGGCATAAACACGAATACCGCCAGCGCGGCGGCGACCACCAGCACGACGTTGAAATACGCCAGCTTGATACCGGTCTGCATCTGCCGCGGCATACGGCTCTCGATCACAAACTTGACGATCGGGTACAGGCCGCAAAACAGCACATAGGCCGCAGCCACACTCTTGCGCGGCGTGACCAGTATACCCAGCAGCGATGCCGCGGCATACAGCAGCACCGCGGTTTTCAGCTGCGCATGCCGCAAAAGCGGTACAGCCGAGGTGACGCCCGCTACGATACACGCCGCTGGGCCGATATAGGGCGCGGCGCCGCCTACATACAAAAGCGCCACGGCGGCAGCGGCCAGCAGCCCGCCGCGCGCAATCTCCCTTGCGTTCATATCAGCAGCCCGCGTTGCAGCAGGAGTTCAGGCAGCAGTTGCAGATCGCCAGCTGCAGGCAGAAATCGCACATATTCGTCTCCTGCATGGGACGGTAGCCGCCGTAGCCGCCCGACATGTTCAGATTGTTGAGTGCGGTGCGGTACTCCAGGTTGGACGGGTCCATCTGGCACGCCTGCGTATAGGAACGCGCGGCCTCGTCATACCAGCCCTTGCGGTAATACACCGTGCCCATCAGGTAGAACCACTCGGCGTCCCTGCCGTTCGCGCGCTGCAAAAGCTGCTCGGCCATACCCAGATTTCCCTGATTGATCGCCTGGCGCACCTGACTGTACAATGACGCGTTCGGGCCGGAATAGGCGCGCTGCTGCGCGCCGCCGTACTGCTGGCCGCCGTATTGCTGCCCGCCCGAAGCGCCGCCTGCGGATTTGCCCGCGCGCTCGTTCATGATCATGTCGTAGGCCTCGTTGATCTCTTTCATACGGGCTTCCGCGAGATCCGCCAGCGGATTGTTGATATAGTTGTCTGGATGATATTTGCGCGCCAGCTCGCGGTAAGCGCGCTTGACGTCGTCGTCGCTTGTCTGTGGCGTGACGCCCAGCACCTTATAGGGATCCATGTCTGCCCCATCCTCCGTTCGTTTGGTAAGTTCCGTCCAGCACCTGTCTCGTGACCAGCGGCATACCCAGAAAAATAATATTGCGGATCAGGTCCGCGTCCCGCTTCGCATCCAGCAGGTCGAACGCCATGCAGATGTCCGCGAGCGACCGCTCCAGCGTGCGCTCGAGCGGTTGTTTGATCTCTGTAATATCCGGTGTGTGCAGTTCATAGCGCAGCACCACCGGATTGTAATTATCCTGCTCCATGTCCTCTTTGACGTCCTGCGCAGCATCCAGCAGGTAGACCCAGCGCCCGATGTGGTAAACCATCTGCCGCAGCACGCGCTCGCGCGCGTCCCCCGTTCTGGGAACGGCCGCCTCGGTCATGCGCGCCGAAGCGTCCGCTGCGCGGTCCATGGACGCACATTTCTCGCGCTCGAGCGTTTGCAGATCGGCAAGCGCCTGCATCATTTCTGTATCCGCATCCGGCAGACGCGCCCGCGCCTTCTCATAGCCGCGGCGGCCCAGCCGACACAGCACGGCGGCCAGCGCGCGCTTCGGGCCTTTTTCATCCGCAAGGCTATCGCGAAGTTTGTGATAGGTGAGCAGAACGCTCACATCGGCCGCCAGCTCCAGCGCAGCGTCTGTCTGCGCGCAGGGACGCTTTGTGACCGGATGCGCATCACACCGTTTTCTGCATGGCGGAGCAGTATCCGGCTCGCCGCAGCCCACAACGAGCGCGAAAAAGGTCATGTCGTAGCTAAGGAAAAAGGTATAGAACCGGCCGTACCGTGCGCGGATCGCGTGACACAGGCCGCAGTATACCTGTTGGAACCGGTCGGCCTCCTTCACCCGAAGCTCGGGCTTGACCGGACGGATAAAGCCAAACATTACATAATCCTTTCACGCCGCACTCGGGACACGGCCTTGCGTATTCAACCTATTTTACCGAACTTTTGCGGATAACACAAGGGATAAACGGATAAAATCAGTAAAAATTTACAAAAAGTTCAGAGCCTTTTTGTGATTTCATACGGAACCTGATTGCGCACCTTCATCCGGTGGCTGTACCAGATCGCGCCGAGAATACCTGCGGCGAACAGCACGCCGCCGCCAATCGCTCCCGCTGCCCCGCCTTCAAACAGCAGGCTGGCCAGTGCGTAGCCGACGAAAAACAGCACGATCGGCAGCACATATACCAGCACCGCAAGGCCGAGCACCTGTCCGGTTTCGCCCTCGATCAGCACGCGCTCGCCGACGCGCGCGTCCGTTTTATTGCGCGCGGTAACATAGAGCGTTTGCGTTTCCAGACCGCCGCAGCCGCCGCACTTGGCGCAGTCATGTCCGCACGCCGACCGGCGCGTGACTTCGATCTCCGCCATGCCGCCCGGCAGCAGTTTTTTTATCGTTCCCTGTTGGGTCAATGGTCTCGCTCCATTCTTTTTTCAGTATTTTTTGCGCCGCAGCGCACCTATCAGCCCAAATACGGTGCATATTCTTCCATAATGCGCCAGGCCGCTTTGATGCCGTCCACCGCAGCGGACATGATGCCGCCCGCATAGCCCGCACCCTCGCCGCACGGGATCAGTCCCGCGCAGCCCAGGCCGAACAGATCGTCCCCGCGCGTCATGCGCACAGGCGACGAGGTGCGCGTCTCCGGCCCGGTCAGCAATGCGTCCGGCGCATCAAAGCCGCGGATCTTACGCCCAAAGTACGGCAGACTGTCCCGCAGCACATCCTGCACAAAGGCGGGCAGACTTGCCGCCGCTTCGCCGTATGCCACGCCAATGGGATAGCTGGGCTGCACCGCGCCCGCGGCTTTGCTCGGCCTGCCCGCGAGGAAATCGCCCACGCGCTGGCAGGGCGCGCGGTAGGAACCGGTCTGCCGGTAAGCCGCGCGCTCGATCCGCCGCTGGAGCGCAACGCCGCCGAACGGCGTGCCGTCGTCGAAATCCTTGGGATCGACCGACACCGCAAGCGCCGCATTCGCATTTATCCCGTCGCGCGCGTGGTAGCTCATGCCGTTGGTCACAACGGTGTTTTCCTCGCTCTGCGCCGCGACGACCACGCCGCCCGGGCACATGCAGAAAGAATAGCAGGCTCGTCCACCCTCCCGCCGCGAAAGATTGTATTCCGCAGGCGGCAGCAGCGGATGCCCCGCATATTTGCCGTACAGCGCGCGGTCGATCTCGCTTTGGAGGTGCTCGATGCGCACACCGACCGAAAACGCCTTTGGTTCCAAGTATACCCCGTTTTGATGCAGGGCATCAAAGGTGTCCCGCGCGGAATGGCCGATAGCGATCACTGCGCGCTCACACGCGGTCTCTCCATTCTCCGTGCGGACCGCGCACAGCGCGCCGTTTCGCACGGAAACACCGGTCAGCGCGGTGCGGAAATGCACCTCGCCGCCGTTTTTCACAATCTCGCGCCGCATGGCGCGCACAACATTTTTCAGGATATCCGTCCCTACATGGGGCTTGGCCTTTTTCACGATATCCGCCGGCGCGCCGTGCGCCGCGAACGTCTCCAGCACCGTATCGCACAGCGGATCGCCGATGCGGGTGGTGAGCTTGCCATCCGAATATGCGCCCGCGCCGCCCTCGCCGAACTGGATGTTGCACGAGGGATCGAGCACGCCGCCATGCCAGAAGGCTTCAACCGCCCTGTCCCGCTCGTCCAGATCGCCGCCGCGCTCGAAAACGACCGGCGCGTATCCGTGCTTTGCGAGCGTATAGGCCGAAAACAGCCCCGCCGGTCCCAGCCCGACGACCACAGGACGGCGGCTGAGCCGCTTTCTGCCCCGCGGCACATCCGGTTTCGCGTCCGCTTTATACCGCACAGAGGGCATTTGAAGCTTTTCTGCAAACGCCTTTTCGTCAAACGGCGCATCCAGCCGCACCGAATATACACGGGAAATACGGCCGCGCCGCGCGTCGATGCTGACGCGGCATACCGCCGCCTGCGCGCTGTCCGGGGCAAGGCCGGTCAACCGCCGCGCTTCGCTGAGCGCCAGCTCCTCCGGCGCGTCAAACGGCAGGCGGATACCACTGGCGATCAGGCTCATGCGTCCGCCCCGCTTTCCCCGGGCTGCGTTTCATCCGGCTGGGATTGATCTCCCTGCCCTTCATCTGAGGGCGCTCCGTCCGCCGGAGGCTCCTCCTCGGACGGCGCCTCCTCGCCGCTGCCTGTGATCCGGATCTCGACCTCCACATCCTGCTCGACCAGCGTTACGCCGGCGGGCAGGCCGGTGGCCGCAATCACGCCGCGGACCGTGTGCGTGCCTGCACCCAGCGAAACCGAGTCATAGGTCAGGCCAATGGACAGCGCGCTCACATCCACCTGCTCAAGCGCGCTCGCGCCGCCGCGCAGCTCGATCTCGACCGATTCCGTCAGGATCTCGACCGTATATGGCGTCTCGCTCTGCGCGGTATCGGTCGGCACGAAGTTGGTCACCTGCACGCTGCGGGTGGAAACGCTTTCCTCTTCCTTGACCGTGATCGTCACCTGCGCGGACGAGGGCTGCCCCTCATCCAGCCGCACGCCGTCCGGCAGCGGGATCTCCATTTCGATCGGCACATCGGTGCGCACGGTATCCAAGTCGATCGTGCCGAGGTTGATCTCCGTGATGCCCGCAAGCGTGTTCTGATCGCCCAGCAGGCTGATCGTCTGCGGGTCGATGTTCACATCGACCTGCTCACTGGTCAGCGTATCGCCGTCGGCCAGCGTGACCGCAAGCGGGATGCTCTCGACCGGATAGATCGGCACACGCACCGTGACCGTATCCGTCTGACTGGAGACATGCGTGCCGGTGATCGGTTCGCCCGCGTCGTTATACAGGGTAATCCGGCACTCGTTGGTAAAGGTGGAGGTACTGCCGCCCACATCGACCGTGCCATAGGCATAGGCAACCTCGGCCAGTTCGGACGCCGGTCCCTCGATTGTGATCTCCTTGGTGGTGGTCGGCTCGGGCGTACCCGCGCGGTAGCCGACCGCCGGAACGCCGGTCGCCTCCACGCGCACGGGCACGGTAGCAGTCGTCACCTTATCCACCAGCACACGCACGCTCACGCTGTTTGCTTCCACATCGACTGATCCTGTAGTAATGCGCACGGGCAGCGTGTATTCGCCTGCGACATCCGCAACGTCCGCAACATTCACCGTCGCCACGATCCTGCTGCGCAGTCTGGAGTTGGAAATCTCATTGATCGGGCCGCGCACAGTGATATCAACGGTCTCCGGACATTCGATGACCGACAGCCCATAATTATTCAGCAGTTCCTCCTCACCGGTGATCGTGATGCCGACATCGTTGATCGATGCGGTGCGGGTCGGGTTATCCACCTCGCGCGCAATGATCCACAGGATGAACGCCAGAACCAGCGACAGCAGCCGCAGCCAGACGTCGTGCTTCTTCATAAACTCCTTCACTTGCCCGCGCCCCCTTTCCAGATATTCCGGAGCGCGGAGATACCCTTTTTGTCCGGCTTATTGTCCGCGATCAGCTCGCTTTCCAGCACCTTGCGCAGCACCTCGGGGGAGAGATGCCGCTTGAGCATGCCGCCGATGGCAACCGAGATCGCGCCGGTCTCCTCGGAAACGACGACCAGCACGCTGTCGGACGATTCGCTCATGCCGACCGCCGCGCGGTGGCGCGTCCCCAGATCGCGGGACAGGTTTTGGTTGCCGGAAAGAGGCAGCACGCAGCCCGCCGCGCAGATTCGTCCGTCGCGTATGATCAGCGCGCCGTCATGCAGCGGGCTGTTTTTGAAAAAGATATTTTTGAGCAGCTCTGCCGAAGGCTCGGCATCCACCGTGGTTCCGGTGGCGACGATCTCGCCCAGACGCTCCTTGCGCTCAAACACGATCAGCACGCCGGTCTTGGTCTTGGACATGTCGCTGCACGCCTTGACCGTGGCGTCGATCGCGGCCTCGGCTGCGTCCGGATCATCCGCCGAGATCAGAAGCCCGCTGATGTTGCCCTTACCGAGCTGCTCCAGCAGACGGCGCAGTTCAGGCTGAAAAATCACGATTGCCGCCGTTACGCCGATCCCCAGCGAACTGCGCAGAATAAAGGAAATCGTCGTCAGCCCTGCAACGCTGGCGACCAGAAAGATCAGCAGCAGCCAGATCACGCCTTTGGCCAGTCTCGCCGCGCTCGTATCCTTGAGCAGCTTCATCAGCCGGTAAATGATATAGCTGACGATCAGGATATCGATCACGTCCATGATGCCCACCGTCTGCAAGGCGATCATGCTGTTTTCCAATGACGTGCGCAGATCGAAATTCTGAAAGGTCGGGTCGAAAAAATTCTGAAAAACTTCCATATATCCACCTGTCCTGTTCATTTTGCCCCCTGCGCAATGCGGAGACAGGATGTTTTCCTTATCTATACTACCACAAATCCCCTGCGGTGTATAGCGGATTGACGGAGGTATTCACATATTTTTTACGGTTTGCCGCACCAGCGCCGCCGCATGTTCCAGCTGATGCGCGGTCGAATAAAAAGAAAGCGAAAAGCGCACCGTGCCGGTCTCCTCAGTGCCGGCGGTGCGGTGCGCGAGCGGCGCGCAATGCAGCCCCGCCCGCACGGAAACACCCTGCCGCGCGAGCGTTTCCGCCATGCCCTCGCTGGACACGCCGCGCACGCGCAGCGACAGCACGCCGGTCTGCTCCGGATGGGCAAAGCACTCGATCCGCTCCTCGCCCTCGAGCGCGCGGACAAACTCGCGCATGAGCCTTTGCTCCTGTGCGAGAATGTTCGCCGGCCCCACCGAACGGACAAACGCAATTCCCGCCGCCAGACCCGCGATGCCGGGCACATTGGGCGTGCCGCTTTCAAGCGCGTCCGGCAGGAAATCCGGCTGCCGCATGTCCTCCGACCGGCTGCCCGTGCCGCCCGCGAGCAGCGGACAGCGCGTGATGCGGTCGTCCAGCGCGAGCAGAATGCCGGTGCCCTGCGGGCCGTACAGCGCTTTGTGCCCGGGCATGCACACCGCCGCAAGACAGGGGTGCCTCCGTACATCGATCCCGATCACCCCCGCGGATTGCGATGCGTCCAGAATGAGCGGCACGCCTTTTTCGTCCAGCAGGGCGGCGATCTCGTCCAGCGGAGCGGCAAAGCCAAACACGTTGGACACATGGTTCAAGATAAACAGCTGCGCGCCGTTCGCAAGCGCCTGTTCCGCCCGCTCCGCCATTGCCGCGCCGTCCCAGAGCGGCGTATCCAGCACGATGGGATCGATCCCGCGCAGCATGAGCGGCCGCATGACCGCGTTATGCTCGTATCCGCTGACCGCAACCCGTGTCTCCGGCCCCGCCAGCGCATGAATCGCCAGATTGAGCGCGTGCGTGGCGTTCATGGTGAACACCACGCGCGCCGGGTCGCGCACGCCGAACAGCGCCGCCGCCTGCTCGCGGCAGGCATAGACCGTCTCGCCCGCGCGCATGGCGGCGGCATAGCCGCCCCGTGCATATCCTGCCGCCGCGTGCATCGCGCGGCGCACAGCCTCATCCACCGCGCGCGGCTTATGCAGGGTGGTGGCCGCGTTGTCCAGATAGATCATACCCCCGCCCCCTCATCCGGCAGCACACGGCAGGGCGAAATGCCCATCTGGCGCAGACGGTACAGCGCCGTATCCTTCTGCGCGGCGCTCACGCGCACCGCCCAGCCGCACGACTCGGTGCGCGCGTGCCGCGGCGGGCGGGTCACCTCGCCCTGCACGCCCATCTGGGTCAAATGCCGCCGCAGGCCGACCGCTTCGGTCTGGCTGCGGCATATCAAAAGAGCATAACGGCTCATACTTCTCTCCTCCTCAGGTTGGTCTACCCTCATCCTATGTTGCAACGGCCGGTAAAGTGTGGTATGCTGAAACCGAACAGTAAAATCGCCCAAGGAGTGAAAAAACATGGATCTTTCCGCTCTTGCCCTGCGTCTGCGCGCGCTTTCCGTGCTGCGCGGCCTGCACCGGCATCCGCTTGTCCGCGCCTATCTGGAGGCATTCGACGCCCTCGATCAGAGCGCCGCGCAGTTTGCAGACCGCTACGGTGCGCTGTGCGCCGCGCGCTTTGCCTGCGGGGATGTCTCCCGCGCTGTACTCGACGCGGTGCATTTTGACGTCAATTCGCTGACCGATACGATCGCCGCACCCGCGTCCGACCTGTTGGACGCGGCCACGCACGACATAGAAACGCTCAGCGCCCTGCTTGCGCTGAACGGCGGCGCGCTCAAATCGGCCGCCGCGGGGCGGCACAACGCGCCTGCGCTACTCTCTCTGTCGGACTTCCCCGCGGGCGATGCGCTGCCCTTCCGCGACGGCGCGGCGCTCGCCAGTTTTTACCGCGCGCAGGGATATGGCTTTTTCACCCAGTCCTCCGCCTTCGCGGTGCGGGATAACGGCGCCGTCGTCCCCATCACGCATCCGGACACCGTCCGCCTGCGCGACCTGCCCGGCTACGAGCGCCAAAAGCAGCAGATCCTCAAAAACACGCTCGCCTTCCTCGACGGGCGCGAAGCAAACAATATTCTGCTGTACGGCGACAAGGGTACGGGCAAATCCTCAACCGTCAAGGCAATCGTCAACGAATATGCCGAGCGCGGTCTGAAAATCATTGAGATGTCGCCGCGGCATATCACCTGCTTTCCAAAGATCTTTGCACAGGCGCTCCGCTCGCCCTTCCGCTTCATCGTATTTCTGGACGACCTGTCCTTCAGCCGCGAGGACGACAACTTCGCTGCGCTCAAGGCGTTTATTGAGGGCGGGCTTGCCGGAAAGCCCGCCAACCTCGTGATTTATGCGACCAGCAACCGCCGCCACCTGATCCGTGAGACCTTTGCTGACCGCGAGGGCGACGAGGTGCGCGTGCGCGACAGTCTGGAGACTGTCACCTCGCTGTCCGACCGTTTCGGGCTGGAGATCACCTTCTCCGTGCCGGACAAGGACGAATACCTGTACATCGTCGATCAGCTCGCTGCGGAAAGCGGGCTTACGCTGTCCGGCGAGCAGCTTCACCTGCTGGCCGAGCGGTTCGCGCTGCGGCGCAACGGGCGCTCTCCACGCACCGCGCGGCAATTCATCAGCCAGCAGCTGGCGGAGCAATACGAAAAATAACGCGGATAGGCATACAAAAAAGCAGGCTTCGTTAGCAAAGCCTGCTTTTTGTATGCGTAGTTCTTACCAGCCGAAGAAGTAAGAAAACGGGTTCTGGTCATACTGGGAATAGCCGTTCTCGCCCTGGCCCTCCTGCGGAGCCTGCTGCTCGGCCTGCTGCGTGGAGCCATTATCCTCAGACAGGTCATGCGCATCGGTCAGCGTAATGGTCAGGTCGATAAACTGGCCCGCGGACATGCGGTAAACCGTAATGTTCAGCTTATCGCCCGCCTTCATCTCTTCCTTGACGGCATTGATTTCATCCATCGTGGTGATCTCGTCGCCGTTGACAGCGGTGATGATGTCGCCGGCAAGCAGCCCTTCGCTTGCTGCATGGGCGCGCTCATCCACCGAGTAAACATAAACGCCCTGCGGAACATTCATGTATGCGGCACGCTGCGCGCTCAGGTTGGTGCCCGTGATGCCGAGTGACGGACGCCCCGCAACATAGCCGTTGGCAATCAGCTCGTCAACGATCTCCTTGGCGGTATTGATCGGGATCGCAAATCCCATACCCTCGATCGAAGCCTCGCCGAACGCGCTGCTGGACAGCTTGGCCGAGGTGATACCCACCACCTGACCGTATTTATTGATCAGCGCGCCGCCCGAGTTGCCCGGGTTGATGGAAGCATCGGTCTGGATCAGTGTCATAACGCGGTCGTTGATGGTAACGTCGCGGTTGATCGCGGAAATACGGCCGCCGGTAATGGTATTGGCGAACTGAACGCCGCCGGGCGAGCCGATCGCATACGCATATTCACCCGGCTGAAGCTGGTCGGAATCGCCGAACTCGGCGGCGGTCAACTCGCTTTCCGGCTCTACCTTCAGCACTGCGAGATCGCTCTGCTCATCCTGACCGACGATCTCGGCCTGAAGCTGGCTGCCGTCGCTGAGCTGAACCGTCACCTGATCGGCATCCGCAATCACGTGCTGGTTGGTGATGATATAACCGTCCGTGCTCATGATAACGCCCGAGCCGCTGCCCATGCCGCTTGCCGTGGTCGAGATGACCGAAACGATGGACGGGCTGACCTTTTTATAGATCTCCTCGCCCGCAAGGCCGTTGACCACATCGTAATTGTCCGGGTCAAGCTCCGGCGTGCTGCTGATCTGCACGGTCGGCGTATCTCCGGCCGCGGCGCTCGCGCTGACCGCCGCGCCGTTGTCGCCGGATACCAGATGGCCGATCACTGCCCCGCCCGCAAACAGCAGACAAGCCGCCGCCACACTGCACAGGCCGATTACGACCGCCTTGCCATGGCGTTTTTTCGGTTTCGGCGGCTGCGGCGCACCGCCCGCCGTGTCCTGCTGCTGCGCGGCGTCAAATGCTGCCTGCGGCGGCTGGTATTCCGGATGCTGCACCGGCGTCTGATACGGGGTGCGCGGCTCCTCATACTGCGGCGCAGCCTGTTCCTGTGCCGGCTGCTGGGACTGTGCGTTCTGTTCCGCCGAAGGCTGCTGCGGCTGCATATCATCATCGCCGTGCGACGCCGGCGTATAGTTGTTTCTGAAGTCGTCCATTGCAATGACCTCCCTATCGATTTTGTGCTTTCATTCTACCGGTCCATTGTGGCAGTTTGTTGAAAACAATATGAATAATTTTTGAACTTCAATTTTCCCCCAATATTCAACCGGACAAACCGCCGTCCGAAGGCGACAGCCTCTCGATCGGAACCATGCTTCCGATCGAAATTTACGCAAAAAAAGGTTCCCCTATGCGAAACTTTTTTGCTCTCAAAGTATAAAAAGTCAGGCACATGTCCTGACTTTTTATGAATTTTGCGGCAAGCCGCAAAATTCTGTTTGATGCGCGCTGCGGCGCAAAAGACTTTTTCGACAGACTGAAGGCGGCGGTCTTTGCGCATATGATTTCTGTTATTGCTGTTTCGCGCCCGGCAGCTGCGGCGGGGCGAGCGGCAGGGTAAATTCAAACTCGGTCTCGCCGCCGTCTGACCGGACAGAGATCTCCCCGCCGTGCAGATTGATAATATTCTTGACAATATATAATCCCAGACCCGCGCCGGTTTTATCCATGGAGCGCGAGCGATCGGCCTTATAGAAGCGGTCGAAAATATGCGGCAGGTCATCCGCCGAGATGCCCGCGCCCGTGTTGCTGATCGAGAACGCGCAGAACGTGCCCTCCGGATGCGCGCGCAAGCACAGCCGGCCGCCCTCGTCAATAAACTTGACCGCGTTATCCACCAGATTATACACCGCGCGGTACAGATGATCTCTGTCACCCATGACGATCAGCCGATCCTCCAGTTCGCAGCATACCTCCAGTTTCTTATTTTCAATCTTCTGCTCAAAGGAGAGGATGATCTGGCTGGTCATCTCGGAGAAATCAAGCGGCGCAGGGTTCAGGATCAGCTCGCCCGACTGGATCTTTGCCGCGTCCAGCATGCGATTGACCATGCGCGACAGGCGGCGGGTCTCCTCGGCAATGATGTGCAGATATTTATCCCGCTGGTCGGCGGGAATCGTGCCGTCAATCATGCCGTCCACAAAGCCGCCGATCGTAGTCATCGGGGTTTTGAACTCGTGGCTGACGTTGGAGATAAACCCGCGCGTCAACTCCTCCAGCTGATCGAGGTCGCGCGCCATGTTGTTGAAGGAGACCGCCAGCTCGTCGATCTCATAACAACGGTTGTCCTCGGGGACGCGCACCTCAAAATTGCCGGCCGCAAACTCTTTCGCCGCCGCCGCAATCACTTTGAGCGGCCGCGTCATATGCTGGGACAGGATGAACGATATGATCAGCGCCACCACCAGCGTCACCAGCAGGATGAGCACCAGCGTCTGCGTGGAGTGCCGCACCATCCCCGCCGCCGCGGCGTCCTGCGTGTAGATAAACACCATGGCGGAAAGCTCTCCGTTGTCGTCCGTCACGCCTGTGCCCACGGTATAGCTGGAGCGGTCCCCCAGCACGCCGAGCTGTCCCAGCTCGGCATAGCTGCCCGTGTTGCGTACCTGGCGAACCACAGCGGCCGGCATAATATATCCACTGACCGACGCTGTCGAACCGTCTGGGGCAGCGACCATTTCTATCACGCCGTTTGAATCGGTCACACAAACAGTAATCGCGTCCTCTTTGGCGACACGGCCGATGGACAGCATATAAATATCCCTGATAATCTCCGAATCCGTTCCCTGCATCAGTTTGGTCTGCTCCGCAAGGCTCTGCACGGTCGTGCGCAGTTCCACCTGTTTGGATCTGAGCGCATAATTGCTCATCTGGTAATAAAACACGCTGCCCGCCACCGCGAACGCACATACGATCAGCACCAGATGCGTCACATAGTTTTTGAAGAAAAAACTGCGTCTGCCCATGGTTTACTCCTTGGTTTCAAATTTATAGCCCACACCCCAGACGGTCTTTAACTCCCACTTATCCGAAGCGCCCTCGAGCTTTTCGCGCAGGCGCTTGACATGTACATCCACCGTGCGGGTATCGCCGAAATAGTCGAAGCCCCACACATCGTCCAGCAGCTGCGCGCGGGTGAACACCCGGTTCGGGCTGGATGCCAGATAGTACAGCAGCTCGATCTCCTTGGGCGGCGCGTCCACACGTTTTCCCCTGATAACCAGATCATATGCCTGCTTGTCGATCACGAGGTTGTCAAACGACAGCTTTTCAGGTGCGTCGTCCGGCGCCATGCGGCGGAACACCGCGCGCACGCGCGCAATCACCTCAGGCATCTCGAGCGGCTTGACGATATAGTCGTCCGCGCCCATTTCGAGGCCGGAGACCCTGTCCGCCGTCTCGCCCTTGGCGGTCAGCATGATGATCGGCACGTCGCTTTCCGCGCGGATCTCCTTGCAGACCGCCCAGCCGTCCATCACCGGCATCATCACGTCGAGCAGCAGCATATCCGGCTTTTCCGACTTCCACAGCTTAATGCCTTCCACGCCGTTTTCCGCCTCCAGCACCGCATAGCCCTCACGCTCCAGATACAGGCGCAGCAGCTCGCGGATGTTGGCTTCGTCTTCCACAATCAATATTTTCTTGGGCATGATATCCCCTGCTTTCCCATAGTATGCTTCCATTATACCGCTGTTTGCCTGAAAAAGCATTAACAATCTGTAAAAGCGCGTCCGGCCGATTGTGCGTGCCGCGCGGGTGTGTTATAATCTTGACATCCTGTAGGAAGGGGGCCTTTCATGTCCCACACCATTCCCATGCGCGTGATCGCACACATTCACAGCGATTTTCCAACCAAATTTGGTATCCCTCGTCAAAGCGGGCTGGCCGACGCGCCCGCACGCATTGTTTTCGAACCCGAATACCGCAATGCCGACGCATTGCGCGGCATCGAGGGATTTTCGCATCTCTGGCTGCTCTGGCATTTTTCCAAGGCCGAGCGCGAGGGCTGGTCTCCAACCGTGCGCCCGCCCAAGCTGGGCGGCAACAAGCGCGTAGGCGTGTTCGCCACACGCTCCCCCTTTCGGCCGAACGCCATCGGACTATCCTCCGTCCGGCTGGATCGGGTCGAACTGCAAACGCCCGACGGCCCAGTGCTGCATATCGCAGGCGCCGACCTGATGGACGGCACGCCGATTCTGGATATCAAGCCCTATCTGGCCTATACGGACGCGCATCCGGACGCCGTGGGCGGCTTCGCCGACCCTGTCTCACAGCGCGCATTGCCGGTGGACTGCCCTCTTGCTCTGCTCGAACCTCTGCCCGAAAACCGGCGGGAGGCGCTGCTCGCCGTGCTTGCGCAGGACCCGCGTCCGGGCTACCAACACGAGCCGGACAGAGTGTACGGTTTCCCGTTCGCGGGCTTCGAGGTGCGCTTTTCGGTCTCGGACGGCCGCCTGACGGTCGTTGATATCCAGCCCGCGGAGGGATAAATTCCGCTTTGCAAACACAAAACCGCCCCGGAACTTTCCGGGGCGGTTTTTATATGCGTTTTTATTACAGGTTGGTCGGGGTGATCGCCTCAAAGTCCTCGAGCTTGCCGCCGCGCATGAAGCATTCGATGATCTCCTTGCCGCGCGGGTCGAGTTCAGGCGTATCGAACTTCGCCAGTTCCTTGCGGAAGAAGTTCTCCAGGATCTTCGCGCCCGCATCATAGCCTTCGGTGCCGACGCGGTCCTGCGTATCGACGCGCAGGTACTTGGAGCGGATGCGCTGGCCGTCGATCGTCATATCCTTCATTGCGTAGCCGAGCAGCGGGCAGCGGGCCGGTTCCAGATGCTCGCGGCGGATGCGCGCGCCGCCGTGGCGGGCAAGATACTCGCGGGAGATCCACTCAGCCGCAAAGCCGACCTTATACACGCCGATGTGCTGGTTCGGGATGAGCACATAGCGGGTATTCGGGCAGTTCATGATCTGCTCCAGCAGCAGGTTGGCCTGCTTGACGCGCTGGCCGGTCGCAAACGGCCAGTAGGAGCCGACGCCCTCGCTCTTGAGCTCGTTGCCGGTCACGATGGACGGGTTGTTGAAGCCGCGCGGCGCAACCAGACGCCACAGCCAGGCGAGTGCAGGCGGGATAATGTGCATCATGCCCATGATGCCGTAGTTCGGATTCTCGCGCGTCGTGGGGGGCATGCGCACGCCGAACGAGCGCACGTCGACCTCCACAGGCTCCTTGACGATATGCGGCACATCCCAGCGCGGCACGATCGCGCGCGGGTTGGAGCAGGGCTTGCCGTTGGAATCGAGCGTATGCTCCCAAATCAGCAGAGTCGCGCCCGCATGGCCTTCCATATTGAAGAAGCAGAGCGGCTCCTTCGGCTCGGTGCAGATGCGCTCGTACACCGGATCGCAGCCGTAATGGGTCACGCCATCCATGCGCAGGAACCAGCCGTCCTCGCCGTCCACCAGCACAAGCTTGCCCGACCGGTTTTGAAGCTGCGGATAGCAGGTCGCCATATCGTCGCACACCGGCTCGATCGAGCAGGTCGCGCCCATGTTGATATAGGTCTCCTCACCGGTCACAGTGTTGGTAGAGAGCAGCACGCGGCCGTCCGGATCGCGGGCGATGTCCTGCAGCATCTCGCTCTTGCCGCCGCCGGAAGCGCCCTCGTGCATGATGACCATTTCGTTTTCATACGGGGTAACGAGACGGCCGCAGGAGGTGTGCGCGGTCACCCAGCCCTCCTGCTCGCCGATGTCGAGCAGCACCGAGTATACGCCCTTCTTGGCGGACGGGCCGGGATACAGGTTGTAGGAAAATACCTCGTGGCAGTCGTCCAGGCGGTTGTGCACAACGACCTGCTTGCCCTCGAAGTGGGTATGGCGGAACGGGGGCGCCACGTAAACGATCGCGCGCGGCTTGTAGCCGTCGCACTCCTCGGCGTTGACAAAGCCCTGCAGATGCGCCAGCGCGAACGCGAAAAACGCGCACTGCTTGGGGCACACGAGCATGGAGCCGTAGCCGTAGATATTGCCGCCCGAGTTAAAGGGCATCAGGATCAGCTCCTGCGTCTTGAACCAGTCCATGGTTTCCTTGCGCAGATCGCTGAAAGGATAGCCGTATACATCCGCAAAGCGCTTTTTGTCGGTCGGCTTGTCGTCCGCGATGCGCATGCAGTCCGGCTCACGGCGGCGCATATAGTCCTCCACGAAGTTGACCGAGGCGCCGTTCTTGCAGCGGGTCACGTCCGCTTCCTTGACCGGACCTTTGCCGGGCACGTCGAACACGACGTCGTAAACATCCGCATGCTCGGGCCCGAACACCATGTCGTACAGCTCCGCCTTGCTGGTCGGCACTGATACGCCTTTGCAGTGTTCGATCACATCGGTCAGCTCATCTGTAAAAGTGAATTTGGTCAGCAGAGAGTTCATCTATTTGTTTCCTCCTTTTCACACTGCCGCGTTCTTCCCAAAACGCCGTCCAGTGTGTCCACGGAACCTTGTTAAAAAAATGACGTTTAACAAGGCCTATTGTTCTTCATTTATAGCATACCGCAAAACCGGCCCCTTCGTCAACTCATTTTCACATTTTTGCAGGATTTTAGACAACTTCTTGCAATGTGTACAAAACCCAACAAATGTTTTCATCTGTTTTTCTCACATGGACAAGTGTTCTTCGCGCATCAATCCGTGAAACGGACGGTAATGCGCACGATTTCGCTGCGGGTGCCCACGCGCATATCCGGCCCCCAGACACCCAGCCCCGAGGTGACGACCGAGTACATCCCCCCTACCTGCAAACAGCCGCAGGGATTGTCCCAGAGAAGCGGCATGAGCAGGTTGCCCGGAAATACCTGCCCGTCATGTGTATGGCCGGACAGATCGAGGTCTGCGCCCGCCGCGGCCAGTTCGTTCAGTTCCTTCGGCTGATGGTCGATGACAAAAACAGGCTGCTCCGGATCGAGCGGCTCCAGCAGCTGCTCCGGCGCCAGCCGGGCGCTGTCCAGCTTGCGGCTGCGCGAGGGGTCCTTACGCCCGACCAGCTGCACGCCGTTTGCGAGCGTCACCGCCTCGTCCTCCAGCAGGGTGATACCCGCCTTTTCGAGGAAACCGGTCATGCGCGGATCATCCTTGTCCGCGTCGGCCGTATCCCAGGTAAATCCTGCGAGGATGGGTTCGGAAACGTCGTGGTTGCCCCAGCAGGCATAGGTGCCGTATGTACTCCGCATGGACGCCAGCGCCGCCGCGATCCGTTCCGGTTCGGGTACTGCCTCATATTCGTTGTCAAAAATATCGCCCGCGATCACAACAAGATCGGGCTGCATGGCGTTCACCACCTGCGCCGTCTGCTCGATGTAGGCTGGGTCGGTGTTATACCCCAGATGCAGGTCAGCCAGCAGGGCGACCGTCATGTCCTCCCCTTTGCCGTCCAGCGCGACCTCGTAATCCGTCACACGCAGCGTATCGGCATTCACCATGCCGTATATGCACACCGCGCACACCAGCGCAAGCGCAATGCCGCCCTGCACCTGCCGCACGCGCTGCATCTGTATAAAATCTTTTTTTCGCACTCTGCGCACGGCAAACAGCATGATTTCCACCAACAGGATCGCCAGCCCCAGATACAGCATGCAGCCGAACCAGTAGTTGCCGATCTGCCGAAGAAGGTGCCGCAGCGCGGGCGGCGACTGCACCAGGAATCCGGTCAGCGGCGTGACCGACACAAAGGCATACAGAATGATAAAGATAATCCGGAATGCCCTCGTGCCGAACAGCCGGTGACAGCAGCCTGTCCAGCGCAGCACCCAATGCGCCAAATACAGGTTCACCAATATATAAAACGGCGCGAAAACCAAAGCAAGCATCGTCAGTCCCCCAGGAAAACCGCCAAATCGTCAAAAGAAAACAGCGCGGGCGCCAAAGCGCCCGCCTCGCTCACCTCTTCCAACGCTCCCATACACGGGTGACGGACGAACATCTGCCGTCCCGCCCGATTTCAAAGACCGCGCCCGAAAGCGCACAGTCGCCCGGGGCGGTTTTGAAATACTCGGTCAGGTCGCCGCGGAACATGGCGACCGACTGCTCGACGCACACGCCCAGCACGGACACGATCGGCCCTGTCATGCCGATATCCGTGATATAGCCCGATCCCTTGGGATTTACGCGGTTGTCCGCGGTCTGCACATGGGTGTGCGTGCCCCAGATGGCGGACGCGCGGCCGTCCAGATAATAGCCCATGGCGAGTTTTTCGCTCGTGGCGTTCGCATGGATCTCTGCAAGGGCGATGTCGTATTTGCCCGCCGCCTCGCCGAGGATCTTATCCGCGCGCAGGAACGGGTTATCCGGCCCGTAGTGCATGTCGCACCGGCCGATCAGGTTCATCACCAGCAGGCGCAGGCCCTGCGGCCCGTCGTAGATGCCCCAGCCCTGCCCTGGGCTTTGCGGGGCAAGGTTGGCAGGGCGCAGTACGTTCGAATGCTCGTCCAAATAGGGCGCGATCTGCTGCTTGGAAAACGCGTGGTTTCCCAGCGTGATCACATCCGCGCCCGCGGCAAAGATATCGTCCGCCTGCTTCGGGGTAACGCCCCGCCCTGCGGCGTTCTCGCCGTTGACGATCACGAAATCCGCGCCGTGCTCGCGTTTGACACGGCGAAGCAGGCCGTGCAGGGTGTCGATCCCCGCTTCGCCGACCACGTCGCCGATGGTTAAAACTTTCATCGTGTACCTTTCCTTCTCTTGATTTCACAGTCTTACCGGCTCGTAAACCAGTTCTGCCATGCCGCCCGACTGCCGCACGGACACCAGCCGCTGTATTTCGCCCTCTGGGAACAGCCGGATGCCGCCGCTGAGCAGCACGGGAAGCACGGTCAGGTGCCAGCGGTCAATCTCGCCCGCGGCGGCTGCCGCCGCGAGCAGCTCCGCGCCGCCGCACAGCCAGATGTCCTTGCCGTGCTTACGCTTTTGCGCGCGCAGCCACTCGGCAAAGTCCCCCTCGATGCACTGCGCATGGGGCAGCGGCCCGCTGTCATGCGTCCAAACCCAACAGTCCAGCCCCGCATGCGGCCATACATCCGGCGAAAGCGTTTCTGTGACCTGCCGATAGGTTCGGCCGCCCATAACGACCGTATCCACGCCCTGCACGAAGGCTTCGTAGCCGCCGTCCTCCTGCGCGTCCGCGAAATCATCCAGCCAGTCCACGCCGCCATCCCTATCCGCGATAAAGCCGTCCAAGCTGACCGCCAGATATGCCACTGCCTTGCGCATATGCCCTTCCTTTCCAAAAAGGGAGGCGGACAGCCCTCTGTCCGCCTCCCCCGTTCTCATTTCAAGCCGCGCCCCGCGGCAATTTAACAGAAAATCGCCCCGCGATTTTCATAAAAAGTCAGGACATGCGCCTGACTTTTTATACAAAGGCCAAAAGGCGGAAAAATCAAAATTTTTCTGTCTTTTGGGCGCAATAGCTGTTTCAGGCGCAGCCTGACAACAGCGTCCCTCGAT